>JBOHYV010000119.1:0-6994 GCA_050738135.1 Rhodanobacteraceae bacterium
ATCATAGGACGGCCATCGTCCGTCGCATTGACGCGAGTTCTTGCGGGCGGCGGACGTTCCCCGCCCTACCCAACGCCCGCGTTAGAATCGCCGCAACGCCACCAGGACGGGTGGCCTGATCAACCACCTTTCGTCATTCCCGCGATGCAATGTCACGCAAAGACACCCGAAGCCTCGCGTCATCCATGGCGCTCGCCCTTCGGCCCGCTTTTGGCGTTCGCGTTTGCGATCCTGCAAACGCGATCCGGATGCCGTTCCGCGCTTCCGGGATGACGAGCACAACCAAAGGTCACTCATGTCGGCGTTGCTGATCCTCCGACTCGTCCTGCTGGGGCTGATCGCCCTGTTCCTGTTGTGTGCACTCGCCGTACACCTGCGCAGCCGCGTGCGCCTGAAGCTCGGCCGCCAGTTGAGCAGTCACGCCACCGTGTTCGCGCCGTACAACCTCTTGATGTACGCGTTTTCGGCGGTACCGGCCGGGGCATTCCCCGACCGCAGTCGCTTCAAACACGTGGACGCGCTGCGCGACAACTGGCAGACGATCCGCGACGAGGCTGCCGGGCTGTTCGACCAGGGCCATATCCGCGACGCGCTGAAGGATGACGACGCCAGCTTCTCGTCGTTCCTGAAGGTCGGCTGGAAGCGTTTCTACGTGAAGTGGTACGGCGAGCCGCTGCCGTCGGCGCAAAAACTGTGCCCGAAGACGGTGGAGCTGGTGAACCGCATTCCAGGTGTCAAGGCCGCGATGTTCGCGCTGCTGCCGCCGGGCGTGACGCTGAACCCGCACCGCGATCCGTTCGCCGGCTCGCTGCGTTACCACTTGGGATTGATGACGCCCAACTCGCGCGACTGCCACATCTTCGTGGACGGCCAGGAATACTTCTGGCGTGATGGCGAGGACGTGATCTTCGACGAAACCTGCGTGCACTGGGTCGAAAACAAGACCGACATGACGCGGGTGATCTTCTTCGCCGACCTGGAACGCCCGTTGCGTTCGCGCGCGATGGCGTGGATCAACCACCACGTCGGCAACTTCATGGGTTCGATCACCGCCTCGCCCAACCAGGTCAGCGAACCCACCGGCGCGATCAACCGGCTGTTCTCCGCGTTGCGCCGGCGTCGCGGTACGAGTCGCGGCTTCAAGCAGCGCCATCGCAAGCTGTTCAAGGGCATGAAATTCGTGGGCGCACTCGCGGTGCTGTGGATACTCCTGCTGGCGCCCTGGCCGTTGTTGCGGTAACCGGCCAACGGCGGACGATGTCCGCCCTACGAACTGGCCGTTGTTGCGGTAACCGGCCAACGGCGGACGATGTCCGCCCTACGAACTGGCCTTTGTTGCGGTAACCGGCGGACGATGTCCGCCCTACGAACCACGTAGGGCGGGCAATGCCCGCCGGCCATTGGCGCAACAAGCAGTTCTTGTCGGAGCGCGCCAGCGCGCGACATATTCCCACGACACCCGGTCGCGGCCGTGGGCCGCTCCTGCATCGATTCGTGCAGCCCGCGTAGGGTGGAACCCGCGAAGCGGTTTCCACCGTCAGGTTTCCGCCAGGTTCGAGGTTTCTGATTCAACGGCGGAAGCGGCTGCGCCGATTCCGCCCTACGACACGCGCTCGACCAACGCGTCTGCAAAAGTCGCGGTGCTGCCGTTGCCGCCGAGGTCCGGGGTGACGCGGTCATGCGCGGCCAGGGTCGCGCGAATCGCGTTGCGTATTCTCGTGGCCTTCGCGGTCATGTCGAGATGATCCAGCATTTCCGCCGCGGCCAGCAGCAACGCGCAAGGATCGGCCACATTCTTGCCGGCGATGTCGGGCGCCGAACCATGCACCGCTTCGAAGATCGCCACGTCCTTGCCGATGTTGGCGCCGGGCGCAAGGCCGAGCCCGCCGACGAGACCGGCGCACAAATCCGAAATGATGTCGCCGAACAGATTCGTCGTGACGATCACGTCGAACTGCCACGGGTTCATCACCAGCTGCATGCAGGTGTTGTCCACGATCATCTCGTTGAACCCGACTTGCGGATAATCCCTCGCGATCTCGCGGGCGACGTCCAGGAACAGCCCCGACGCGGTCTTGATGATGTTGGCCTTGTGCACAGCCGTCACCTGCTTGCGGCCTTTCCGCACCGCCAGTTCGAATGCGTGACGGACGATGCGCGTGGCGCCGGTGCGGGTATTGCGCACGATGGACTGCGCGATCTCGCCATCCGGGGACACCATCTGGCCTTCCTGCAGGTAGGCGCCCTCGGTGTTCTCGCGCACCGTGATGATGTCGATCTTTTCGTAACGGGCTTTCGTGCCGGGAAAGCTGACCGCGGGCCGCACGTTCGCGTAGAGGTCGAAATGGCGACGCAACGCCACGTTCAGCGATGAGAATCCCTTGCCGATCGGCGTGGTCAGCGGTCCCTTCAGGGCGATACCGTACTTCGCGATCGCATCCAGCGTCGCCTGCGGCAGCAACTCGCCATGCTTTTCGAGCGCCACCATGCCGGCATCGACGAATTCGTAATCGAACCTGCAATCGAGCGCGCCCAGTACCTTCAGGGTGGCCGTCATGATTTCAGGGCCGATGCCGTCGCCGCGGATCACCGCGATGGTTTTGTTCACCTACAACTCCTGACGTTTCACAGCAGCCGCTCCGTCAGACGCAATTGGAACGCGACGAAGCGAACAGACAAAAGCGAAATTATCGGGTATCCAGCTATCCGAGACCAGTTACGGCTCCGGCATGTCGCGCACAAGGTTGAAAATGCCGTAGATTCGTTCGCACTGAGCGCAACGAGAAGGGCGCGGAGCCGAAGCGCCAAGCCTTGCCCTTCGACTTCGACGCTTCGCGCCTACGCTCAGACCCTGCCCCGGGCTGGGGGCGAACGGCATTTTCAAGCTGGGGCACCACCTTCCGGCACCTGCGGGTTCCCGAGCAACTCATTCAGCTTTCCGCTGCGCTCGGCCGCGGCCAGCTGCTCGAAACCACCGACCCAGGTGCCGTTGACGAAGATCTGCGGCACGCTGCGGGCGCCGCCGGTGCGTTCGGCCATTGCCGCGCGTGCCACCGGGTCGGCATCGACGCGCAGCTCTTGCCAAGCCACCCCTTTCGCCCGGAGCAGATTCCTGGCAGCGATGCAGTAACCGCACGCCGCGCTAGAGTAGATTTCGATGACAGCCATGGTGCGGGGCATCGTCCTGTCATTTTACCTGCCCTGAACGCATTGCGTCCGAGAATCGGTACCGGTTCCGCTGCAACCAGCCTGTTCACTTACGCTCGAACCAAATGTTTCAGGTCCGGTCTCAACCCAGAGCTTCCATTCATTCGCCCATGTCGTTTCGCCTGCATTCCCGAGCCCTGCTGACCGTCGCCGCCACGCTGGCGCTGTCCCTGCCTGCGCTGGCCCAACAGACCAACGTGCGCCTGCCCAGCCTTGGCAGTTCGGCCGACACCGTGATGTCACCCCAGGAAGCGCAGCAGTACGGTGCCGAAACTCTGCACGAACTGCGCGCGGCGCACCTGGTGCTGGACGATCCGCAGGTGGACCAGTACCTGCACGAACTCGGCTACCGGCTGGTTTCGGCCAGCGCCGACCCGACCCAGCATTACACCTTCACCCTGATCAGCGTTCCGGTAATCAATTCATTCGCCACCTTCGGCGGATACGTTTTCATCTTCTCGGGATTGTTCACCGCCACTCAGTCGCAGGATGAATTGGCCGCGGTGATGGCGCACGAGATGGCGCACATCAGCCAGCACCATCTGCAGCGCGCGATCCAGGATCAACAAAAATCCCTGCCGCTGTACATCCTGGGCGCGCTCGGTGCAGCGCTCGCGGCGAGCAAGGTCGACAACAACAACTCCGGCCATGGCGGCTACAACAGATATCTCGGCGGCTACAGCGATTACGGTTATGCCTCACCCAGCGGCGACGCCGCGATGGGGGCGTTCATCTCCGTGCTGGCGCTGATGGAGCAACACCAGATCGAATTCACCCGCGGGGAAGAAGCGGAAGCCGACCACGTCGGGATCAATACGCTGGCCCAGGCCGGCTTCAAGCCTGCAGCGATGGCCAACTTCTTCGCCCACATGCAGTCCCTGATTCGCCCGGGCGGCGACGGCGGCCTGGCGGCCGGCAACACGCCAGGATTCCTGCAGGACCATCCGGTCACCAGCGTGCGCATCGCCGACGCGCGCGCCCGTGCACGCGTGCTGGAAAAGCGGATGCACCTCATCAAGGCCTGCGTGAGTGTGCAGATCGACCTGCCGCACTGCACGGAACAGCAGGTGCGCGCGCAAGTCGGCAGCAAGGCGGCCGATCCTTCCGGCTACGGCACGCTGCCGCTGCCGTTCGTCAAGAACTATGCATCGTTGCTGGATCATTCCGCGCGCGGCCCCAGCGAACTGCAATACGAGTTGATGCGCGAGCGGGTGCGGGTGCTGTCATCCGGCAACCCGCGCGCGACCCTCGCCTATTACCAGCACAACATGGACAGCAATGCAAAATTTGCAGCCTTGACCGCCAACCGCTATGGCGATGCCTTGGCGCTGGTGCAACTCGGGAAAGCTGCCGAAGCCGTACCGATCCTGGCAAAACTTGTGAATGCCCAGCCCCGCAACCTCACCCTGGCGCTGGGGCTCGCCGATGCCGAACGCCACGCCGGACAACGCAGCGAGGCCCTCAAGCGTTACGCGGCACTCGACGCGATGTGGCCGAACGACCCTGCGATCGTGCTGGACTACAGCCGAACCCTGCTCGACAACGCCAGCAAGGCCGGCGCAAAAACCGCGCAAGCCCTGCTCAAGCCGCTGCTCAACGACGACTCGGAACCCTCGCTGTACGCAGCCTACGGGCACGCCTGCCTCGTCGCCGGCGACGAAATCCACGCCGGCATCGCCTATGCCGACGCCACCTTCCTGTCCGGCCATGCGGCCGCTGCACTTGACCAACTGCACCGGCTGCTGAAGCGGCAGGATCTCGACTACTACACCCGCGCCCAGATCAACGCGCGCATCGCGCAGATCAAGCCGATCGTGCTGGAGATCCACCGTCGTCACCTGGACCGCACCGAGGCCGATGGCAATTCGTTGCAGGCGCGACCAGAGCCGTCGCACTTCAAAGCCTGCGCAGGCGCAAACTGCATGCAGCCATGAGCGCGCGCGGCGTGCTGTACGCAGCGGGGTGACCGCGTATCATGCCGTCTTCGCGATCGCTGCCGCCTGCGCCATGATTCCGATTCGACATTCCCTCCGCCGGCTGCTGCCCGTCCTCCTTGCGCCAGCCTTGTCCGCAGGTGTCCTGTCGTTCACGGCACAGGCCGCGCATCCGCCCGCATCGGCTCCCGCCTCGGCGGCGGCGACGACCACAGCCGCGCATCCCCAGGTCGAACTCAAAACGTCCATGGGCGACATCGTGATCGAGCTGTTCCCCGACAAGGCGCCCAAAACCGTCGCCAATTTCCTGCAATACGTGAAGAGCGGCTTTTATGCCGGCACGGTGTTTCACCGGGTGATTCCGGGCTATCTGGTCCAGGGTGGCCTGTACACGCGCGAGTTGCGCCCCAAGCGCACCCTGCCGTCGATCCCGGACGAGGCCAATAACGGACTGTCGAACCTGCGCGGCACCGTGGCTGCCGCGCGCGGTCCCGATCCCGATTCGGCCACGGCGCAATTTTTCATCAACGTGGTCGACAATCCCCGCCTCGATTACGTGGGCAACCAGAGCGGCATGACCTGGGGCTACGCGGTATTCGGCAAGGTGGTCAAGGGCATGGACGTGGTCGACAAGATCGACAATCTGCCGACCGGTCCGCAAGGTCCGTTCATCGGCGACGTGCCACGCCCGCTGGTGGTGATCGAGGGCGCGAAGCTCATCGGCGAAGCCGCGCATCCCGCCGCGGAACCGGTATCGCCGGTGACCGGGCAGGCACCGGCGTCGGCGCCGACGTCCAACAAGAAGCCGGCAAAACACTAGCGTGATGCACCCGTCCGCGCCGAGCTCGGTTGGGGGTAGGGCGGGCATTGCCCGCCGATTGGCGATGGTGCGGCGGACGATGTCCGCCCTACTCGTACACGCAGCTTGCTGCCATCCGGCGCAAGGAGGCCCATTTTTGCTCGCGACGGCTCACTCGAGGTTCCTCGCGTGACCACGCTGTTCATTTCCGACCTGCACCTCGATGAAGCGCGCCCGCACATCGTCGCGGACTTCGAACGGTTCTGCGCGGGCGAAGCACGCCGTGCCGACGCGCTGTATGTACTGGGCGACCTGTTCGAGGCCTACATCGGCGATGACGACGATGCCGCGTTGGATGCACGCATCGCGAAGGCGCTGCATGGCGTCGCCGACGCCGGCGTACCTGTGCATTTCATCGTGGGCAACCGCGATTTCCTGCTGGGCGATGATTACGCGCGCCGCTGCGGCATGGCCACCCTTCCGGATGGCACGGTGGTCGACTTGTACGGCACGCCCACGCTGATCCTGCACGGTGACACGCTTTGCACCGACGATGCCGCGTACCAGGCGTTCCGCAAGCAAGTGCGTGATCCTGCGTGGCAGGCCGGGTTCCTCGCACGTCCGCTGGTCGAGCGCCGTGCATTCGCTCGCGAGGCCCGCGACGCCAGCCGCGCGCATACGTCCAGCACCGACATGGCGATCATGGACGTTGACCAGCATGCGGTCGAAGCCGCGCTGCGCGGGGCCGGCGTCACGCGGATGATCCACGGCCACACCCATCGGCCCGCAATCCACGATTTCACGCTGGGCGACCAACCCGCACAACGCATCGTGCTGGGCGACTGGTACGAGCAAGGTTCGGTGCTGCGGGTAGCGCCGAGCTCAGTCGAATTGCGGGGCTTGCGGTAGGACCCTGGAGCCGTGGCCCTGATGCAGGCGCAGCGCCGCAAGGTTTTCTCCCCCTTCCGCAGGAAGGGGGGTCGAGGGGGATGTGCTGTTGCGCTGTCGTGGCGCGACAACATCCCCCCACCGCGTCTGCCTGCCTGCCGCAGGC
>JBOHYV010000120.1:0-6991 GCA_050738135.1 Rhodanobacteraceae bacterium
GACATGTCGTTTCCCCTTATTCGCTCTTGACCTGCAACCCCGGTTCCACCACCGCGGCACGCCACGCCGGCAGCAGCCCCACCAGCACGCCGACGATCAACACCAGCACCACCAGCGCGCCGAACATCGCCGGATCGAGACGCGCCAGTCCCGCGAAATCGCTGCCCTGACTGCGCAGGATCCACAACCCGGTCCACGTCAGCGGGAACGCCAGCACCCCGCCGACCAGACACACGCATTCGGCTTCGAGGATGTGCTGCAGGAACACCGAGCGGCGTGGCGCACCCAATGCGCGCCGGATGCCGATCTCGCCGCTGCGGCGCAGGAACCGTGCCGACAACAGGCCCATCACGTTCAACATGCACAGCAGCAGGAATGACGCGGCCAGCCACACATTCAGGCGCACGCTGTCCGGCACCACCTGTTTTCGTTCCAGCCACTGCGATACGCCGACGAGTTCGGACTTCGGTTTTTTGTCGAAGCTGGCCAGCGCTTTTCCTTGCTGATCCGCCTCGTTCTGCAGAAAGCTGCGGTAGGCCGCCACTTGTTGCGGCGTATCCAGCTGCACCCACAGATCGAGCGACGCGCAGTGCACGGGATCGCTGGACATCGCCATGCCCTGGCCCGGTTTCCAAGAGGCATCACAGCCATCCGTGTAATCCGGATCCAGGCCCGCATCCAGCGCCGCGGTATACGGAACGTACATGTTCTCCGAAACACCGAAGGCGCCTTCCTGCAACGCATAGAAATGCGGCTCCGGCTCGAACCGCTGCATCACGCCCACTACCCGGAACAGGGTCTTGTCGAGCCTCACGCTTTGCCCCACTGCGTCGGCAGTGCCGAACAACTTGCGCGCGAGCTGCACATCGATCACCGCAACCGGTGTGCGCGCCTTGTCCTCCGCCGACGTCCAGTCGCGTCCGTAGCGCATGTGCACCCCGAACATCGGGATGAAACCGGAAGTGGTCGCAAGGATCGTCTGCTGGTTTTCGGCATGCAGGCCGTTGCCTGAAACCTCGTTCGCCGTCGTCCCGAACACGACGGTTTGCCGCGTGGCCCGATGCGCCGCCATCAGCGCCTGTGCGTCAGCCAGTTTGATGCGGTCATAGGTGACGCCACAAGTAATGCCCTGCAACGAACAGGCATCGCCGAAGCTCACCGGCTTGGCCATGATGGTGTCCACCCACGCCAGATACAGATGCCGGCTGCGCCCCGGCAGCGGATCGGCCGACAGCACGTGCAGCAAGGTCAGCGTGGTCATGCACGCCGCGATCCCGAGCGCGACGGTCACGACCACCAGCGTCGTGCTTTTGGGAAAGCGCCGCAAGCCGCGCAGTGCAAGTTCAAGCGCATACCCGAACATCGTCAATTACTCCCGTTTTTGACTCCCCCCTTCGTACCGGAGGGGTGTCTTTCTTCTCCCTTCCAAAGGAAGGGGATCGAGGGGGATGGCCTTTCGTCCGTCCGTATCATCCCCCCGATGCTGCGCATCGACCCCCTTCGTTCCGAAGGGGGTGCGCATCACACGCTCCGCCCTTCGCATCGAAAAGGGTGTCTTTCTTCCCCCTTCCAGAGGAAGGGGGATCGAGGGGGATGGCTTTTGCTGCCTTGACATCCCCCCAGCGCATTCGCGCCGACCCCCTTCCTTTGGAAGGGGGTGTACATCACACGCTCCGCGTCGCCACCACCGGCGGCACGTTGGAAGCACGCAACGCTGGCGCCAGCACCGCAAGCTGGCCGAGGGCCCACAACACCGCTGCGCCGACCGGCAAATACCACAACGGCAGGCGCGGCAGCTCGTAGTGCGTCATCAACAGCAGGTTCAGGCCGATCGCAAGCAACACACCAAGCACCGCGCCGAATCCGACGATCAGGAAATTCTCGGTCTGGAAATAACGCAGGATGTCGCCGCGGGTAGCGCCGACCGCACGGCGAATCCCGATGCTGCGGGTGCGCTGTCCGACCCAGAAATTGGCAAGCCCGGTGATGCCCAGCGCGGTGACGAACAACAAGCCCAGCGCGGCGGCGATCAACAGCCCGATCATGGTCGTGTCACGCTGGAAATAGGCCGCACGGATTTGCGAGTAGGTTTGCATGCCCTTGCGCGGAACGAGGCGGCTGGGGTTGAGCTTGAGCAGCGCCACGCGGGCCTGCTTCAACACGCGCTGGCGATTATCGGGCGCACTGCGCAACAGGTAGCTCACGTAGTTCTGCACGGGCAGGCGCGGCCAGATCACCGTCCAGTAATTCTGCTCGGGTTTGCGCAAGGTGGGCGCCAGCAAGGTGCGCACGATCCCGACCACCCGGACCGGCTGGTTGAGGGTCGTGCTGGGGTAGATGTCCTTGCCGAGTGCCTGTTCGCCGGGGTAGAACTTGTTGGCCAGCGCCTGACTGATGATCGCGACGTGCGGCGTCTTCTGGTCCTTCACGTATTCGTCGGGCTTGAAATCGCGCCCGGCAATCAGGTCCACGCCCAGGGTTTTCACCAGCCCCGGCATGCCGTCGTAGAAGCTCGGCTGCACGCAGCCGCCGCCCATGGATTGGGTCTGGATCGCCCGGGTCAATGCCTTGAGCGACGGACAGGTCCCGTAACCATTGAAGTTCCGGTTGAGCGGCAACGAACTGGTCACGGCCGATGCCGCCTTTACGCCCGGGATCGCGCGCAGCACCGTCAGGTCGGCCTTTTCCTGCGTCAGCGGGTTGTAGTCTTTCGTGATTCCGGCGCTCTGGATCACCGAAAGCTGGTCCTCGGCAATACCGGTCGGCAGCGAAACCTGCTGCACGCGATGAACGATCATGAATGCGCAGTTGCAGACGATCGCACAGGTGAACGCGACCTGCAGCGTCAACAGCGACGCCGTGAGTTTGTGTTTGTGCAGCGTTGCAAGAATGGGCTGGATTTGCATGGTGATGTCTCGCTTTGTTCCTTCGTCATTCGGCACAGGCAGCTCGTGCCGGCCCCCATCGCTTTGCTCTCTCCGCCTTCGATGAGAGGGCTACCAGCTTGTTCTCCCTCCCCCTGAGGGGGAGGGCTTTACAACGTCTTCAATTGCAGCGCCGGCGGCACGCGGCACGCTCGCCAGGCCGGCAACAATCCCGCCAGCACGCTCGCGACAATCGCCAGCACCACGGTGCCGACCAGCATCGACGGATCCATGGCCGCCAGATGGGCGTAGTCGCTGGGCCGCTGGCGGATGCTCCACAAGCCGATCTGTGCAATGCCCAATCCCAGCAACCCACCTGCCACACCGATGACGGCCGACTCGATCCCGAATTGCAGGAAGATATCGCGCTTGCGCGCGCCCATCGCGCGGCGCACGCTGACCTCGCCGCTGCGGCGCAGGAACTTGGCCAGCAGCAGCGCCACGATGTTGAGCAGGGCAACGCCGAGGAATCCGATCGCCAGCCAGAACTGCAACCGCACGTCATCCGGCACCAGGTTCTCGTGCCGCAGCCAACCCATCAGGCTGTACAGCTTCGCATTGGACGCAGGTCGCTGGAACCGGCCCAGTGATTTTTGCCCGGCCGAATAGTCGACCAGGAACTGGTGATACGCTCGCACTTGTGCCGGCGTGTCCAGTTGCACCCAGAATTGCAGCCAGGACGCGTTGGGGCTACTGCGGAAGCCGGGCGCATCGGACTTGCCCCAACCATTGATGTTGCCGTCAAAGCTCAATTTCAGATCGACCGCCGCGGACAATGGCAGGAAAAATCGATCGGCATCGCTGTAGCGTTTGGCCGAGGAATCTTCATAGAACAGCGGCTTCGGAGCCCAGCCGCGGGCGACGCCAACCACCCGAAAGCCGTGCATGGCGTTACCGGTATCCGCGAAGTCGACGGTTTGGCCGATCGGATCTTTCGATCCGAACAACTTGCGCGCCAGAGTTTCCGACAACACCACGACCCGCGCATGGGACTGGTCGTCGGCCGGGGTCCAGCCACTGCCACGCAGGAACGGTACGCCGAACATCGAAAAGAACCCGGCGGTCGTGTACTCCCCATCGACGATGAAAGGCTGCAAGCCGGCTTGTTGCGGCGACACCAGCAGACTGCTGCCCGCCATCGCCGCCTGCCGTACCGCGCGATGCGCGCTGAGCAGTGCCATCGCATCGGGCCAACTCATGCTGGCCCTCGGGTCGGGGCTGCTCGCCGGCGCGTGGTACGTCGTCGGCAACGGGTCCAGCCAGGGCTTGTACAAATGGGCGCTGCGCCCCGGCACGGGATCCTGCGTCATCACGTGCAGCACCGTGATCATGGTCATGCTGGCGCCGATGCCCAACCCGATCGCCAGCACCATCAGGCTGGTGAGAACGGGCGTACGTTTCAGGCTGCGCCTTGCGAGGTCGAGGTAATAGCCGAACATGGTTCCGGTTCCCTCCTCAAGTTCAAATATTCAAATCGTCATTCCGGAGCCATCGCCGGCTGTTTCGGCGATGGAATCCGGAATCCAGCTTTTGCTCCGAATGGTCGGAAAGCTGGATTCCCGGTTCGGCCTGCGATGAAGCCGCAGGCCGCCCCGGAATGACAGAGCCGGTTGTTTCGTGCGATCGATGGATTGCATGTTTGGGCCGTCCTCAAACCCCCCGCGTCGCCACCACCGGCGGTACGTTGGCGGCGCGCAATGCGGGTCCAAGCACTGCAAGCTGGCCCAGAATCCACAATGCGATCGCGCTGGCCGGCAGGTAGTACCAGGGCATCCGGGTCAACTGGTAATGCTGCATCAGGTAAAGGTTGATGCCGAACGCCAGGATCATCCCGAGCACGACGCCCGCGGTGCTGAGCAGGAAATTCTCGGTCTGGAAGTACTGCAGGATGTGCGCGCGGGTCGCGCCCACCGCACGGCGGATGCCGATCTGCCGGCGTCGCTGGCGGACCCAGAAGCTGGTCAGCCCCACGATCCCGAACGCGGTCACCGCCAGCATCACCACGCACACCAGCACCAGCATCCACACCATGCTGCGGGTGTTGGCGAAAAATTTGTCGCGAATCCCGGAGAAGGTAATGGCCCTGACCACCGCGTTGGGCGACAGCGCCGCCAGCTTTTGCTTGGCTCCATCGATCACCCGCGCTCGGTCCCGGGGCGCACTGCGCACGATGTAACTGCTCAGGAAACCGCCGGTGCCCGGGCTGATCGGTAGGAACATCGACCAGCGGAAGGCCGCGAGTCCTTGCCCGTTCTGATCGGGCCGCAGCACGTCGGCGATGATGCCAACCACCGTGAAATGGTATTGCTTGCCGATCCACACCTGCTTGCCGAGTGCATCCTGGCCCGGCCACAATCGCTCGGCCAGGCTTTGCGTCACCAGCGTGGCATGCGCGGTGGGAATATAGTTGTTGCTGAGCTTGCTGTCGGCGAATTCTTCGCTGGTGAAAAATCGCCCACGCAGCAGGCGCAGGCCCAGCGCCTGTCCGCCGCCGGATGTGATCAGGTAGGTCGCTGCGTTGGGGCTGTCCTTGTCCATCACCTCCTGCGGCTTGCTTGCGACACTGCTGTTCCAGCCGTTGTGAGACAGCGGCATGGTGTTGATCGCGGCCGCGGCGGTGACGCCGGGAATCTGGCGCAGCGCCGCGATATTGCGCGGGACATCGTCGACAGCCAGTTTCGGATCGGTGCCCATCACGCGGATGTCCGAAATGCCCTGCTCGTCGATCGCATTGGGCAGATGTATCTGGGCGATGCGCTGGCCGATCATGAACACGGCGTTGCACAGCACCGCGCAGGCCAGTGCGATTTCCAGCACGATCAGTGCGGCCGGAATCTTGTGCTTGCGCAGCGCGGCAAGAATGGGTTGGATTTCCATGATGTTGTCTCGATTACGTAACGGCTTGTCGTAGGGCGGGCACTACCCGCCGATTCCGTGTTGTTGTGGCGGACAATGCCCGCCCTACACGCTTTTCAACTGCGGCGCCGGTGCCACCACGCACGCGCGCCACGCCGGCAGCAGGCCCGCGATCAAACTTGCGATCAATGCGATCACAAAGGTGGCCACGAACATCGCGGGGTCCAGATGGGCCAGCTTGGCGTATTGCGCCGGTTGGTGGCGGATCGCCAACAAGCCCAACTCGGCGAAGATCAGTCCCAGCACGCCGCCGGCGATGCCGACCATGCCCGATTCGACCATGAACTGCGCAAACACCGCGCCGCGTGTGGCACCCAGCGCACGACGCACGCCGATTTCGCGCGAGCGGCGCAGGCATTTCGCCAGCAGCAGGCCCACCGTATTGACGATGCAGATCAGCAGGAACCCGAACGCCAGGTACGCCTGCAGGCGCGCATCGTTCGGCACCACCTGTTCCTGCGCGAGGAAGTTCACCAAGTCAGGAAATACCACTTCGGGGCGTTGGAAACGACCAAGGCTGATCTGCTGCTGGACATAGTTCGAAAGAAATGTCCTGTAGGCCGCCGCGTCGGATGCGTGCTTCAACTCCACCCACAAACTCACGAACACGCAGGGCGCGGTTTCCAGATGCTGGATGTCTGCGGTTTGCCAGCAACTCACGTTCTGCGGGTCCATGCCGTCTGCGCGTGCCGAGTCAAGCGGCAGGAACACCCCGTCACCGTTGCCGTAGCTGCGCCCTCCAAGATCCACCGCGTAGAAGCGGGGCTGCGGCGACCAGTTGTTCAGCACGCCGACGATGCGGTAAGCATGGTCGTTGATCCGGATCATCTTTCCGACGCTGTCCTTGCCTCCAAACAGTTTGTCGTTGAGGAAACCGGCGATCACCGCGACCCGTGCACGGCCTGCGTCGTCCGCGGCGCTCCAGCCGCTGCCATATTCGAACGGGGCATCGAACATCGCGAAGAAATCCCCCGTGGTCATGACGGCGTCGCTGAAAAACGGATGTTCGCCCGTGCGGCTCGGCATCACCTTGGCCTGGGTCAGCGCCATCACCGCCTGCCGCTCGGCCTTGTGCGCGTGCAAAAGGTTCATCGCGTCGGTGTAGGGCATCAGATCGCCCCACGTAGGCTTGCTCTGGCCAGGTACGTAGC
>JBOHYV010000121.1:0-6896 GCA_050738135.1 Rhodanobacteraceae bacterium
CCGTATGAGGGCCACGTGGGCGGCAGCGCATTGCGACCCTGCACCGAACACCGCAGCGAACGAACAAAATCCACCGACCGCTGATACCGAAGGTGCCCAGCCCAGGTGCGGGACAGCGAAGATCGGGCGATTTTCAACAGCCTGCTAGTGCAGGATAGGGATCGCGGTAGCGTTGTATGACATGAGCATCCGGAAAGTACGGCATGCCGTACTTTCCAGGAGGGGAAAACGACTAGCGCTGGATGTGACCTGAGACGAAACGTGTAGCCAGTCAACGAAGCCTCATCGCAGACACTATTTGTCCTTTAGGGTGCTAGGGCTCACCCCTCCAGAATCGCCATCAGTTTGGCCAGTACCTCGTCGACGATCGCGGCAGGCATTTTTTCGAGCCTGCGTGCCTTGCGTGCAGCCAAATCGAGAACCCGCGGTTGGTCACAACGCACCACACCCGTGGTGGCTGTGCCAGCGCCGGTCAGTGAAACCGCGAACCCTGCCATACGCGCGAAATTCCCCCCACGTGTGATGGGCAGCACAATGGGAACTTTGGTCACCTTGTTGAAGGCCGCAGGCGACACCACCAAGACCGGACGCGTGCCCTGTTGTTCATGCCCGGCCGTAGGGTCGAGGTTGACGAGGTAGATATCACCGCGATCCATTACAGCAGTTCTCGGCCGGCGGCCGGAGCGTCGAGCCACTGCCGGTCCTCTGCGGTGCGCTTGCGCGAGCTTTTGCACTGCGCAAGTAACTCGGCGAGCGTGTAGCGCCGGTGCGCTGGCTCAATCACCAACCGATCGCCTTCGACCGTCACGGCGATCAGTTCACCAGCGCGCAAGTTGAGGGCATTGAGGATGGCGGGCGGCACCGCCAGCATGACCGAGCCGCCGACCTTGCGAAGATTCGTGGTATGCATTATTTTTCCTCACTTAAGTTATATCCAAGTATAACACACCCGGGCTTGCCGTGGATGGCGCTCTCGGCTGCGGCGAAACCTTGCCTGGCGCTGCGCCGGTGGTGGATTCTCGCCGTTGCTGCCGGCTGCGAATGCTACGGGCCGGTATGCCGATTCTTCGTGGAAAACGGCGCCGATACGCCGTTTTTCCCCGCCGGATTGGCTGCTTTTTACATGAATCCCTGCCGACCCTCGACTTCGGGCGGGTGGTCCTGCGTTCGTCGAACACGCCGTGCCGATCGCGCAGAACACAGGCTTGGCCCGGGTCGGTCTGGACTGGCATGCGAGCAAAGGCGTCAGTGTCGGTGCCAACTACGAGGATCTGTGGGGCGGCGGTACGAAGGGCAACGCGGTCAAGTTGAGAGTCAACGTGGTGTTCTGACTACCACGCGCCCACAACGCAAACGTTTGTGGGCGGCAGCATACGCCGCCGCTCCCCGACGCGTAACGTTCGCGCGTTCATTACGAACGAACCTTCCGGAATGCAAACTGGACGTCGTACGACACGAGCATCCAAACGTACAGCGCGCTGTACTTCTTCCCGATCAGCGCCGACCAGTGAAATCTTCAGCATGCTGAAGAGAAAACAAAGAGAAATAACCTAGTGCAGGATAGGGATGTCGAGGACAGTTGGTACCAATTCATCCGCAATTTTCCTGCGACGCGGCCAAAAAGTTCAGCCGGCTGAACTTTTCGAGTCAGGAACGGCGAGTGCTGGATCGACGCTTTCGTGGACGGTTCGACAAGGCCATGGGGGCTGATACCAACAAGAGCGCCCGTCAAGTCGTGACGGCGTCCGACCGCGGAGAGCTCACGGATGGCATCGTGTTGTGCGGATAGTTCGTGTTTGGCGAAGGGTACTGCACCTTCGAGCCGATAGCGCAACTGACGCACGATCTGGGCCTGTGCAGAGTAACCTTCGGGTTCGGCCAAGGCGCGGATCGCCTGAACCTCCGTCGGCCGCAACCGCAACATGACCCGGCTGCCTCTGCCACCTTGGTCGCCGCGCATCTCGGACGCGGGCAGGGCGGTGCGCGCGCCGTCTTGGCCCGAAATGATGGTCACGGCCATCCGCCGCAGGAGCGTCGATTCGCTCATGCCTTCGGCTTTGGCCAACGCATGAAACCGGGCCTTGGTCGCGGCACTGCAGTGGGCCTTCAGGGTTGGCATGGCTGACCCACCAGGAGGAATGAACAGGCCAAAGCGGGCCAAACGCTGCCGGCATCCCTATCCTGCACTAGCTCATTCCTCCTCGGAATAATGTCAGCATGCTGACATTGCGCACGTGTCGGCGCCACCGGATTGATCGAGAAGGAGGCTGCCGTCACCTTCGATGATCCGAACGAAGTGCGGACTGGAGAGGCTGACAGCAATTTTTGCTGCGATCGATGCGTCAACACAGCATCGAGCGATGATCCAACGAACAACAAATCAACAGAGCAAGCGATCGGCGAAATGACGTCGAAGAGCATCGCGGATTCCTGGTGCGCGCACGCTAAATTGCCTGCGCGGTCGTGAATGGGCGATGCCTACTATCTACCTCGGGACGGAAAAATCAAACAGCCTGTCCCACCTCGTCCCAAGGCATACAAGTCGCGGAAAGTTGGTGCGCGAAGCAGCTCTCAACGTGCGAACTTCCGGATCGGCACGACGTTGTTGCAGCGCTTCAGGGTGTCCAGACAGTCCAACCATGACCGCATCATCTTGCGCGGCCTGGAAACGTCAAACAAAAACCGCGCCATTTGCAGGTGCGGTTTTCCGTATTTTTTCCGTACTGCCAACCCAGCATTGCGCCAAGTCATTGATTTTGTGGTGGGCGGTGCAGGGATCGAACCTGCGACCACTGCCGTGTGAAGGCAGTGCTCTACCGCTGAGCTAACCGCCCGGAGCTCCGAAGCGCGCAAGTCTACGGGCCGCGCGGGTTTCGGTCAATCGAAGGCCGGGTTCGGTTGTTACAATTCGGCCGCTCCTCCACAGCTGAATCGCCGCCATGGAACATGTCCTGCACGCGCTCCTGCACTATCAAATCACTCCCTGGAAAACGGTCGGCCTGCTCGGCATGGCGATGTTCACCAGCCGCTGGCTGGTGCAGTCGTACGCGACCCACAAGCACAAGCGGGTGGTGGTGCCGCTGGCGTTCTGGATACTGTCGGTGTGCGGAAGCGTGCTGATGTTGGCGTATTTCACCGCCGGCAAGAACGATTCAATAGGCATCCTCGCCAACCTGTTTCCGGCATTCGTGTCGATCTACAACCTGGTAATGCACCTGCGTCATCGAAAAAACGCTACGACAGGTGATGTCGCCGCTTAGCATTGCCGGTGGTTCAGTCCGGGTCGTAGTCGAGATTGGCGGACAACCAGCGTTCGGCTTCGACCAGGCTCCAACCCTTGCGTCGGGCGTAGTCTTGCACTTGGTCCTTCGTGAGTTTGCCGACCACGAAATACTGACTGTCCGGGTGGCTGAAGTACCAGCCCGAAACCGCCGCGGCCGGGTACATCGAAAAGCCTTCCGTCAATTCGATGCCGGCGTTGTTCGTCGCATCCAGCAGGTGGAACAGGGTGGCCTTCTCGGTGTGGTCAGGGCAGGCGGGATAGCCGGGCGCCGGTCGGATGCCACGCCAATTCTCGGCGATCAGGTCCGCGTTGCTCAAGGCTTCATCGGGCGCGTAGCCCCAGTACTTCGTGCGCACTTCGCGATGCAGCCATTCGGCCAACGCCTCGGCCATCCGGTCGGCGAGCGCCTTCAGGATGATTGCGGAATAGTCGTCGTTGTCCTTCTTGAAGCGCTCGAGGTGTTCCTCGATCCCGAGCCCGGCGGTGACCGCAAAGCCGCCGATCCAGTCCTGGACGCCGGTCTCCTTCGGTGCGATGAAATCGGCGAGGCAGAGGTTCGGGCGTTCGGGCGGCTTGTCGGCCTGCTGGCGCAGGTGGTGCAGCATGATTTTCCCCTCTCCCTCCGGGAGAGGGTGGCGCGAAGCGCCGGGTGAGGGTCCGGTTGTGCCGGAAGTGTTCGCGTCGCCCGAACCCTCACTCCCAGCCCCTCTCCCGGAGGGAGAGGGGAGCGTCAGTTCGAGATCGTCGCCGATTCGCGACACCGGCCAGAAGCCGATCACGGCTTTCGCGCGCAGCCATTTCTCGTCGATGATCTGTTTCAGGATCTGCTGCGCATCGTCGAACAGTTCCGTGGCCTGCGGGCCGACCACCTTGTCTGAAAGAATCGCGGGATAACGGCCGTGCAGTTCCCATGCCTGGAAGAACGGCGTCCAGTCGGTGACCTTCAACAGTTCAGGAATCGGGATGTCGTCGATGACGGTGATCCCGGGCTGGTCGGGCGTTGGCGGGGTGTAGTTTTCCCAGTCGAATTTCGCACCGTTCGCGCGCGCGGCTTCCAACGACACCAGGCGCTTTGCGGGTCCGCGATTCCGATGGCGTTCGCGTACTTCCGCATATTCGCTGCGAACCTTGGCTAGAAAATCATCCACCAATGCCTTGCTGACCAGCGATTGCACCACGCCGACCGCGCGCGAGGCATCCTTCACCCACACGCAGGCGGTTTCGTAGTTGGGTTCGATCTTGATCGCGGTATGCGCGCGCGAAGTGGTAGCGCCGCCAATCAGCAGCGGAATCGTGAACTCGCGCCGCTTCATTTCCTTGGCAACGTTGGCCATTTCCTCCAGCGACGGCGTGATCAGGCCCGATACGCCGATCATGTCGGCGTGCTCGGCGATCGCCGTGTCGAGGATCTTCTGCGCCGGCACCATCACGCCGAGGTCGACCACGTCGAAGTTGTTGCAGGCCAGCACCACGCCCACGATGTTCTTGCCGATGTCGTGCACGTCGCCCTTGACCGTCGCCATCACGATCTTGCCCTTGGATTTGCCGACATCGCCGCTCTTTTTCTTTTCCTCATCCATGTACGGCAGCAGGTAGGCCACGGCCTTCTTCATCACCCGCGCCGATTTGACAACCTGTGGCAGGAACATCTTGCCCGCGCCGAACAGGTCGCCGACCACGTTCATGCCGTCCATCAACGGACCTTCGATCACGTCCAGCGTACGTGTGACGGTCTTGCGGACTTCTTCGGTGTCCTCGACCACGAACTGGTCGATTCCGTGCACAAGCGCGTGCTCCAGGCGCTTCGCAACCGGCAGCTCGCGCCACGCCAGCTTGTTGCTGCCGTCCTTCTCCTGGGATCCGCCCTTGTGGCGCTCGGCGATTTCCATCAAGCGCTCGGTCGCGTCCGGGCGCCGGTTCAGAACCACATCCTCCACCCGTTCGCGCAGCTCGGGATCAAGGTCGTCATAGATCGCGAGTTGGCCCGCATTCACGATGCCCATGTCCATGCCTGCCTTGATTGCGTGGTACAGGAACACGCAATGGATCGCCTCACGCACCGAGTTGTTGCCACGGAACGAGAACGACACGTTGGAAACGCCGCCGGAGAGGTGCGAATGCGGAAAGCGCTTCTTCAATTCCTTCGCTGCCTTGATGAAATTGACCGCGTTGTCGGCGTGTTCCTCGATGCCGGTGGCGATCGGAAAGATGTTGGAGTCGAAGATGATGTCTTCCGGAGGAAAACCGACCTTCTCGGTCAGCAACTTGTAGCAACGCTCGCAGATTTCGATCCGGCGCTCGACGCTGTCGGCCTGGCCTTGCTCATCGAAAGCCATCACCACGGTCGCGGCGCCATAGCGCAGGACCTTGCGCGCCTCGTCGAGGAACTTTTCCTCGCCTTCCTTGAGCGAGATGGAATTCACCACGCCCTTGCCCTGCAGGCATTTGAGGCCGGCCTCGATCACGCTCCACTTGGACGAATCCACCATCACCGGGATGCGCGCGATGTCGGGCTCGGCCGCGATCAAGCGCAGGAACTTCACCATCGCGGCTTCGGAGTCGAGCAGCCCCTCGTCCATGTTGACGTCGAGGATCTGCGCGCCGCTCTCGACCTGCTGGCGCGCGACTTCCACGGCTTCGTCGTAGCGGTCTTCCTTGATCAGTTTCTTGAACTTCGCCGAGCCGGTGACGTTGGTGCGCTCGCCGATGTTGACGAACAGCGTCTCGGGCGTGATGACCAGCGGTTCGAGACCGGAGAGGCGGGTGTAGCGGGGAGCTGCGGTCATGGGGACGATGTCTCTTGCAGGTTTGTCATTCCGGGGCTGGTCGCGCAACGCGTGCGCAGAGCCCGGAATCCAGCTTCTCGTATGCGTATCGAATCAAAAACGTGGATTCCGGGTTCCAGCGCCGATGAAGCCGGCGCTGGCCCCGGAACGACAACAACGAGGGAATTTTGTGGCTTGTTCATGCCGCGGCTTCGCGCGGCTCCGGCAACGCGCGCGGCGATACGCCGCGCACGGTTTCGGCGATCGCGGCGATGTGCTCGGGCGTGGTGCCGCAGCAGCCACCCACGATGTTGAGCAACCCATCGCGCGCGAATTCGCCGAGGGTCTTCGCCATTTCCTCCGGCGTTTCGTCGTAGCCACCCAGCTCGTTCGGCAGGCCCGCGTTGGGATGCGCGCTGATGCAGCAATCGGCGACCCGCGCGAGCGCCTCGATATGCTGGCGGAGATCCTTGGCGCCCAGTGCGCAGTTGAGGCCCACGGAAAGCGGTCGCGCGTGTGCGACCGAATACCAGAACGCTTCGGCAGTCTGTCCGGAGAGCGTACGCCCCGAGCGGTCGGTGATGGTTCCGGAAATCATCACCGGAAGCCGACCACCCAATTCGTCGAATGCGCGCGCGATGCCGGACAGCGCGGCCTTGGCGTTCAGCGTATCGAAGATGGTTTCCACCATCACCACATTGGCGCCGCCTTCGACCAGCCCTCGGGTTGCGTCGGCATAGGCATTTTCGAGTTCGTCGAAATCCACATTGCGGAAACCCGGATTGTTGACGTCCGGCGACAGCGACGCGGTACGGCTGGTTGGCCCGAGCACGCCGATCGCGAAACGC
>JBOHYV010000122.1:0-6876 GCA_050738135.1 Rhodanobacteraceae bacterium
GAGAAGGCACAACAGCAACGCCTCGCTGCGGAGCAGGCCGAGGCCGAACGGGTTGCGGCGAAGAAAGCGGAGCAGGAGCGCCTGGCGGCGGAACGAGCCGAACAGGAACGATTGGCTGCGGAGCAGGCCGAACACGAACGTCTTGCAGCGGAAACAACGGAGCGAGCGCGGATCGCCAAGGCGCGCGAGAAAGCCGCGCGCGAAATCGCCGCCACCGCGCTGCCGGCGTTCCCCGAAGATCCGCAGCCGGATGGCGCGCTCGACATTTCGGGGCTCGATCCGGAACTGGTGGGCCTGTTCACCGAAGAAGGCGCCGAGTTGCTGGATTCCAGCGACAGCCTGATGGCCACCCTGCGCAACGCGCCGGACGACGCCGAATGCGTGCGCGGCCTGCAACGCAATCTGCATACATTGAAGGGCGGTGCGCGCGTGGTCGGCATCGCCGCGCTGGGCGACCTTGCCCACGCGATGGAAACCCTGCTGGACAAGGTCGGAGATCGCAAGCGCGAAGTCGAACCGATCGAAGTGGATTCGCTGGAACGAGCGTTCGACCGCCTGCATGACATGCTCGGACGCGTCGAGCAGGGCCGCGCGATCGCGACCCCCGAGAACGCGATCGAACGTTTCAATGCGCTCGCCGAAGGCCGCCCGGTCGATGCCGCGAGCTCCGCGGCCAGGGCGATGCCCGAACGCGCGGAACCCGCGCCGCCGCCGCGTCCCGCGCCGCAGCTGGTCGAAACGGAGGTGCGTGCACCGGCGGAAATGATCCGCGTGCGTTCGGATCTGCTGGATTCGCTGGTCAACGCGGCCGGCGAGGCATCGATCTACCGCGCCCGCCTGGAACAGCAGGTCGGCAACTTCCGCTTCAACCTGGTGGAATTCAACCAGACCGTGTCGCGCTTGCGCGAGCAGCTGCGCAAACTCGAGATAGAAACCGAAACCCAGATCCTTTCGCGCTATCAGCGCGAGAACGAAGGCGGCCAGGGTGCAGCGTTCGATCCCCTGGAACTCGACCGCTTCTCCAACCTGCAGCAGTATTCACGCGCACTCGCCGAGTCCGTGTCCGACCTGGCGTCGATCCAGGACATCCTGGATGACCAGACGCGCCAATCCGAAACCCTGTTGTTGCAACAGTCGCGCGTCAACTCGGACTTGCAGGACGGCCTGATGCGCACGCGCATGGTGCCGTTCGAATCAATGGTGCCGAACCTGCGCCGCACTCTGCGCGGTGCCGCCGACGAACTCGGCAAGCGCGCGCAGTTGCGCTTCGAAGGTGCCCAGGGCGAGATGGACCGCAACGTGCTGGAGCGGATGAAGGCGCCGTTCGAGCACATGCTGCGCAACGCGCTGAGCCACGGCATCGAGGATCCTGCCGAGCGCGTTGCGCGCGGCAAGCCGATGGAAGGCACGGTCACCATCCATGTCGGTCGCCAAGGCACCGAGGTGCTGGTGCGGGTATCCGACGACGGCGCCGGTTTCGACCGCGACGCCATCCGCGCCAAGGCGATCGAACGTGGCCTGCTGCAACCGGGCGTGCAGGTGGCGGATGCCGAACTGTTCAATTTCGTGTTGCAGACCGGCTTCTCCACCGCGAGTGAAATCAGCCAGCTGTCGGGGCGTGGCGTTGGCATGGACGTGGTCGCCAACGAGATCCGGCAACTTGGGGGGGCGCTCACGATCGAGTCCGAACGCGGGCTCGGCACCACGTTCAACATCCGGCTGCCGTTCACGCTCGCGGTGACCCAGGCGATCACCCTGCGCGCGGGTGACACTACCTTTGCGGTGCCGATGACTTCGGTGCAGGCGGTGTCGCGCATCCCTCGCGAGGAAATGGTTTCACGCATGGCCAGCGGCAATCGCGACATCGAGTATGGCGGGGAGACCTATCAGTTGCATGAGTTGTCGGAACTGCTCGGCCTTGGACTTTCGCACGCGCCCGAAGACAGCACGGGACAACTGCCGCTGCTGATGGTGCGCGCGGGTGACCTGCGCGCCGCGATCCACATCGACACCGTTATCGGTTCGCGCGAAGTCGTGGTCAAACCGGTCGGCCCCCAGATCAGCAACGTACCGGGCATGTTCGGCGCGACCATCATGGGCGACGGTTCGGTCATGCTGATCCTCGACCTTGCGCCTCTGGTGCGCCACTTCGTTGCGCGGGCCGCCGCTGCGATGGCTTTTGCAGCGGAAGAACCTGGGGCGGAGCAGCCTGCGGTGCCGGCGGCAACGCTGCGTGCGGAAGAAGCCGGTCCGCGCCTGGTGATGGTGGTGGACGATTCCATCACCATGCGCAAGGTCACGACCCGCGTGCTCGAACGCGAGCAACTGGAAGTCGTCACCGCGAAGGATGGCGTGGACGCGCTGGAGAAATTGCAGGAACGCATCCCCGATGTGATGCTGCTCGACATCGAGATGCCGCGCATGGATGGCTACGAACTGGCCACGCACATGAAGAACGACGTGCGTTTCCGCCATGTGCCGATCATCATGGTCACCTCGCGCACCGGCGAGAAGCACCGCCAGCGCGCGCTCGAGATCGGTGTGGAGCGCTACCTGGGCAAGCCGTACGGCGAAGCCGACCTGTTGCGCAATGTAGAGGAGATGCTGGAGATGTGCCGTGGGTAATCAAGCGACGTCCGCCGGGTTGCCGCGCATCGCGCTGGTGTTCGGCGACGCTGAGTCGGTCATGCATGTGCGCGCAGCCATGGCTGAACATGCCGACATCGTGTATGCGGCGACCGCCAGCGAATTCGACGTGTCGCGTCTGACTTCCGCACACGCGTCAACCGCGCTGGTGAATCTGGACGGGGGCGATTGGCTGGACGATATCCAGGCGAACCTGGATGCCGCGGGTGTCGCGACCGTTTTCAACGACCCGGAAATTTCGGACAAGCTGGAGGGCTGGGCACGCGCACGCTGGCTGCGTCATCTCGTCGCCAAGCTGAGCGGCAGCAGCGACGTGGATCCGCCGCGCCCGGTCGCGGTGCCCCACCAGTCCATCCCGATCGCGGCAACAATGACCGTGGACGCGCAGGAAACCTGCGCCCCTCACGAAGATGGTATTGCGGCCGAACGGCCGCTGTCGCCGGAGGAGATCGAAACCATGACCGCCGATTTCGTCGCCGAACAGGAACCCGCTCCCATGCCGACCACCCGCGCGTCGAACCCCGCGGTTGCCACCCCTGGTGCCGATACCTTGGCGGCAGCCCCGGAGCTTGCGGCCGAGCCGCTGGCGGAAATGCAGCCGGCCGTCCCTGCGGCAGTTTCCGAACCGGCGGAGCCGGCCGCGGCATCCACTCCCGGCTTGCAGTCAACGGCTCCGGATTTTGACGCAGACGGATCCCTCGACGTCGATACCGAAGCGCTGTCGGCGATGATCGACGCCAAACTTTCGGAGCCCGATGGATCGGCGCCGTCTGATTCGTCGCAAGTCTGGCGGGTCGTTTCGGGGGGCGCCGTATCACCCGTGCACCTCGAGGCGATCACCGTCGAAGACCCGGTTGCAACGCAGGCAGCCTCTGTCGTTGAACCTGTCGCGACCCCTGCCGGCGCGGCTTCGGACGACGCCGACGTGCTTGCAGACCTGCCGTCGCTCGATGATTGGCAACTGGTCGATCCCGAGGCTGCTGCCCCTGCCGCGGCTGCGCATGTCGAACGCGCACCATCGGAACCTTCCCTGGATGCTTTTGCGGGACTGGAACTGGTGCCGATGGAGACGGTCGCTCAGGTCAGCGTCTCGGCCGAATCCACCGAAAGTTGGTTGTATTCCGGCGAACCCGCCAAACCGAAGGCGGATGCAGGTCATTCCGGCGAATCCGGAACCGGGGAAGCAAGCCGTGGACACGGTTGATTCCCTGCCCCGCGAAATCCGCGGTGTCATGTTGCCGGTCACGGGTGGCCGCATCCTCGTGCCCAACACCACGATGGCCGAGGTCATCACCTTCGCCCAGCCCGCACCGGTCGCGGAGGCGCCGCCGTGGCTGCTGGGGCGCCTCGCCTGGCGCGGCTGGGGCCTGCCGGTGCTGGCGTTTTCCGCCATGGCGGGAGCCGCCGCGCACGAGTCCACCGAAAACGCGCGCGTGGCGATCCTGAAGGCCTTGAACGGACACGCGCGGCTGCCGTTCTTCGGCGTGCTGACGCAAGGCTTCCCGCGCCTCACCTTGATCTCGGAAGACGTGCTGATTCCCGACGAGGATGCCGGCGCCTTGCCCATCGGCGTTCGCGAACAGGTGCAGGTACACGGCGATCCGGCGTGGATCCCCGACCTGGCAACGGTCGAAGACCTGATCGTCGGGGCGTTGAACGTTGCCGCTTGAGCGCATTGCGATTCGCAGCGCCGACGTCGGCGACGGCCTGCATGCGCGGCGCGCGCTGCCGCACCGCGATCGCCGCACGGTGGGTGCATGGTGTTTTCTGGACCACCTGGGGCCGCTGGACTTTGCGGCGGGACACGGCCTGAACGTCGGCCCGCACCCGCACATCGGAATGCAAACCTTCACCTGGATGATCGAGGGTGAGGTCGTGCATCGCGACAGCCTGGGCAACGAGCAAACCATTCGGCCGGCCCAGGTCAACCTGATGAGTGCCGGACGTGGCATTGCGCACGCCGAGGATTCCGTGGAAGGACGGGGCGGTCGCCTGCACGCGGTGCAGTTGTGGATCGCGCTGGATGGGGCGCATCGTCATGGCGCGCCCTCGTTCCGGAATTATCCGGAGCTGCCGATGATCGAACGCGATGGCGTCCGCATCACGCTGCTGGTGGGCAGCTTCCGGGGACAGCGTTCGCCGGTCGAGGTGTTCTCGCCGCTCGTCGGCATGGATATCACCACCACCGCGGGTGCGCGTACCACGCTCCCGCTCGCCCCCGCGTTCGAACACGCCGTGTTGCCGTTGATCGGCGAGGTCGAGGTGGATGGCGAAGCTTTCAAGCCGGATGCGATGGCTTGTCTTGGAGTCGGTCGCGACGGCATCACGCTGCGCAGCGATGAGGCGGCGCATTGCGTGCTGATCGGTGGCGTGCCCTTGGGCGAAGACATCCTGCTGTGGTGGAATTTCGTCGCGCGCACGCCGGATGAAATCCGGACAGCCACGGATGACTGGAACGCGAGGCGACGCTTCGGCGCGGTGCACGGCAGCCCGTCGCACCCGCTGGTTGCGCCGGACGTCTCGAAATTGCGGTTGCGATCGGTTGCCAGCTGACTGCGGTACACGCGTCAGTCGGTGCGCCAATCAGCGCGCGCGCACGCGACCTGGGGAAACGGTGTCGCCTTGGCCGCGTCCGTTGGCGTTCATTGCGGACCCGGGCTCCTGTCACAGATCGCCATACAGCGCCTGCAACGCCGCGATTGTCGCCACGCCGGCGGTTTCGGTGCGCAGGATCCGCGGGCCCAGCGACAGTTCCCGAAATCCGTGGACCAGCAGGGCGGCGAGGTCGAGTTCGCCGAATCCGCCTTCCGGGCCAACGGCCAGTTCAAGCCCCGTTCCCGGGTGCAGTTCGCGAAGGTGCGCCGCGCCGCCCGGACTCAGCATCCAGCGTGCCGTGGGTTCCGATGCGTCGGCTGATTCCAGCCACGTGGCAAGCTCGAGCGGCGCATCGATGCGCGGCAGGGCATTGCGTCCACATTGCTCGCAGGCCGATATGGCGACGGCTTGCCAGTGCGCGTGGCGCCCGGCGCCGCGCGTCGGGTCCAGTTTCACTTCGCTGCGTTCGGTCCGGACCGGCACAATCCGTGCGACGCCGAGCTCGGTGGCTTTCTGGATGATCCAGTCCATCTTCTCGCCGCGTGCGAGCGACTGGATCAGCGTCATGCGCAGCGGCGACTCGCGCAGTGGCGATGATCGCGATCCCACCGCAGCGCGTACGTCGCGGATCGCCATTGCGACCAGCCGCGCGGCGTATTCATGTCCGTCGCCGTTGAACAGCGTCAGCGTGTCGCCGGCTTTCAGGCGCAACACGCGCAAGGCATGGGCGGCGGCGGCAGCGGGCAGGCCGAGCTCGTGCCCGGGCTCGAGTGGCACATCGGCGAACAGGCGGATCGAACGCATGCGGGGGCCTTTCCACACGGCAAGGGCCCAAAGTATGGACGAACCCCGTTGCGTCCGTGGTGCCGATTGAATCGGCCGCCCAAAGGCGCACAATGGGTTCCGGGTGCCAGCAGGGAGTCATTGTCATGAACAAGCTGATCGGACCTGCCCTCGCCGCGCTGTGCGGCATCGCTGCGATTGCCACGCCCGCCCTCGCCCAAACCGTACCGGTTCCGCCCGCGAGCCAACAGTCCAATGCCACGGTCGCGCCTTCCACCAGACCGGCGAAGAAGCCCAGGCGTGCCTTGCCTGCGCCCGGCTCGCCCAACTGTCTCCTCTATACCGGCAGTCACATTCGACCGCCCAAGGGACAGTGCCTGCCGGTGACCGGTGTCAGCTTCAGCCAGCAGGATATCGAGCGCACCGGCGCGATGAATCTCGGTGACGCGTTGCAGATGCTGGTTCCGTCGGCGACGATCCACGACTGAGGCGGCGGTGCGTCGGCGTATACGCCTCCTTTCGTTCGGCATCCACGATGTCGCGCTGAGAGCAGGCGCGATCAGCGTGTGGCGGCGTTGACCGCGTCCAGCGCGACATCGACCATCCGCGTGACGTCATCTTCATTGATGCAATAGGGCGGCAGGAAATACACCGTGTCGCCGAGCGGACGCAGCAGCACGCCGCGTGACAGCGCGTGCCGGTAAAAGCGCAGGCCGCGGCGTTCCGCACCGGCGTACGGCCGGCGAGATGCCTTGTCGGCGACCAGCTCGAAGGCGGTAATCCACCCGGTCGTGCGCAGGTTCGCGATATACGGGTGACCACGCAGCTTCTCCAGTTGCCGCGCCATGTGTA
>JBOHYV010000123.1:0-6865 GCA_050738135.1 Rhodanobacteraceae bacterium
GCGGGGGCGCTGCTGGACGACATGCTGATCGGCGTCACCAATTTCTTCCGCGACCGGGAATCTTTCGAGGCGCTGGAACGCGAGGTGATTCCGGAAATCATGCACGCCGGCCGCCGCGACGAACCGGCGCGGGTGTGGGTGCCTGGTTGCGCCACCGGCGAGGAGGCGTACTCGATCGCGATGCTGCTGGCAGACCAGGCGTACACCCTGAACACGCCTCCGGGTTTCCAGGTGTTTGCCAGCGACATCGACGAAGCGGCGATCGCGTTCGGTCGTGCCGGCGTGTTTCCCGAATCGATCGTGACCGACGTGCCGCCTACCCGGTTGCGGCAGTTCTTCGGCAAGGAACAACACCGCTATCGCATCAACAAGGCGATCCGCGACCGCGTGCTGTTCGCACTGCACAACGTGCTGCGCGATCCGCCGTTTTCGCGGCTCGATCTCATCAGTTGCCGGAATCTCATGATCTACCTCGATCGCGAGGTGCAGACACGCCTGCTGGAGATGTTCCACTTCGCGTTGCGGCCCAGCGGGTACCTCTTCCTCGGGTCTTCCGAATCGAGCGATGGCGCGTCTGAGCATTTCGAGGTGGTGGACAAGCACCACCGCATCTACCGCGCGCGTCCGCAGGCGCGCAGCATCCGGCATGCCGCTTCGATGTTGCCGCTGTCGGCAGCAGGTTCGACACTGCCCTCGCAACCCGCGCCGGCCGACCAGCATCGCGGCTTTTCCTTCGCGGACGTCCACCAGCGCGTGCTCGAGTATTACGCGCCACCGTCGGTGATCGTGGACCGCGAAGGCAACATCGTGCACCTGTCCGAGCACGTCGGACGTTATCTCCGCATGCCCGGTGGCGAGCCCACGCGCAACCTGGTGGCGGCGGCCGATCCGGCGCTGCGCACCGAGCTGCGCAGCACGCTGTTCCAGGCCGTGCACAGCAACAAGAGTGTCGAAGTCCGCGTCAAGATCGGGGAAGCCGGCAAGCCGTCGCGCTTCGTCAACATCGTGGCGCGACCGTTCCGCGACCCGGAGGCCGGCGCCGACTTCGTGCTGGTGCTGTTCGACGAGGTCGAGGACGCGCTGGGTGCGAACCTGGAGCCGGCGCCCGGCGGCGACGCGCAGAAAAACGCGGTCCTTCAGAACATGGAAGAGGAGTTGCAGCGCACCCGCGAGCGCCTGCAGAACACGGTCGAGCAGTATGAGGCCTCGAACGAGGAACTGAAGGCTTCCAACGAGGGCTGCAGGCGATCAACGAGGAGCTGCGCTCGGCTTCCGAGGAACTGGAAACGAGCAAGGAGGAACTGCAATCGGTCAACGAGGAACTGACCACCGTCAATTACGAGTTGAAGACCAAGGTGGACGAAACCGCCAAGGTCAACGACGACTTGCAGAACTTCATTGCCTCCACCGACATCGCCACGGTGTTCGTGGACCAGTGGGCTGCGCATCAAGCGCTTCACGCCACGCGCCACGGATATCTTCAACATCATCCCCGGTGACGTCGGCCGCAGCCTGCTGGACATCAACGGGCGATTGGACTACCCGCAGCTCACCGACGACGCCACCACCGCATTCGAGTCGCTGAGGGAGATCGAGCGCGAAGTGCGCAGCGCCGAAGGGCGCTGGTACGCCGTACGCGTGCTGCCGTACCGCACCGCCGAAAACCGCATCGATGGCGCGGTGTTGACCTTCATCGACATCACCGGCTTGCGCCGGGCCGAGGAACGCGTTTCCTCGAGCGAGGACCAATTGCGACACGCGATGGAGGGCACGATCGAGCACGCCATCATGATGCTGGACACACAGGGCAAGGTGACCGTCTGGAATTCCGGCGCGGAAAAGCTGTTTGGCTGGAGCGCGCAGGAAATGATCGGAAACGATATCCACCGCATCTTCACGCCGGAGGATCGTGAAACCGGTCGGCCGCGTCGGGAAATGGAGCAGGCCGAGCAGACCGGACGCGCCGAGGATACCCGTTGGCACCTCACCAAGAGCGGCGAGCGGGTGTTCTGCAGCGGATTGATGAGCCATGTGAAGACCGACGGCTTCAGCGGCTACATCAAGATCGTCAACGACGCCACGATGAGCGAGCTGCGGCGCCGCGACGAGAATCGCGCGAACATGGCCGAAGCGCGCAGCGAAGGCGCCGCGTCCGGCGCGATGAAAGATGATTTCCTGGCGGTGATCTCGCATGAGCTGAAGAACCCGCTGAACCTGATTGCCGTCAACTCCGAACTGCTGTCGCGGCTGCCCCAGGCGCACGAGTCCCGGCCGATGCAAACCGCGCTGCAGATGATCCGCCGCGCGATCCGGGGCCAGGACCGGATCATCGACGACCTGCTGGACATGTCGCGCATCCGCACCGGCAAGTTGGTGCTGAACCTGGAGGCGGTGGACATGGGCGCGCTGGCAGTCACCATCGTGAACACCGTCAGCGCCGATTCCGCCAGTGCCGGCCTGAAACTGACCTGCATGGTGCCCGAGGAGCCGGTGGTGGTGCGCGCCGACAGCGCGCGGCTGGAGCAGATCATCTGGAATCTGCTGAGCAACGCGGTGAAGTTCACGCCGACCGGCGGCCACATCGAGGTGAAGGTTGCCACCGAAGGGAAATTCGGCAAGCTGAGCGTGCGCGACGACGGGCAGGGTATCGAGCGGCATTTCCTGCCGCGCATCTTCGAGATGTTCGGCCAGGCGCCCAACCGCGCGCTTTCCGGCAAGGGTGGCCTCGGGGTCGGTCTTGCGCTGGTCAAGCAACTGGCCGAGCTGCAGGCGGGCCGTATCGAAGTCGATTCGGCGGGCCTGGGCCACGGCGCCACCTTTCACGTGTGGTTCCCGGGCTTTGATTATGGACTGGTCGCGCCGGCGTATGCGCTGCCGGCGAGCGAGGAAGCGGACGGCGTGTGGCGAGGCATGAAAGTATTGATCGCCGACGACTCCATGGATGCGGCGCAGATGTTCGGGCAATTGCTGGAAATGCAGGGCGCCGAAGTCAGCACGGTGCAGGATGGCGAGGCCGCGCAGGCGCAATTCGAGCAGGCCCAAACAAGGCAGCAACCTTTCGACATCGTGCTCGCCGATATCGGCATGCCGAAGATGGATGGCTACGAACTGGCGCACCACCTGCGCAAATTGCCGGTGGGCGAGCACGTGCCGCTGGTGGCGCTGACCGGCTTCACCCGCAGCAGCGACGTGCAACGAGCGAGTGAGGCCGGCTTCGATGCGCACATCAGCAAACCGCTTTCGATCGGCGCGCTCACCACCACCGTGCAGCGCCTGCTCGCTGCGCGAAAGCAGGACCCACACCATCCGCCGTCTTGATGCGGTGCACCGGCGGTCTGTCATGCTCGCCCTGCGATGTCGCGCGGGCACGCAATATGCATCGGTCTCGTGCCCGCATATAATGTCCTTCCATGAATTCGAACGTTTCCCCGCCGCCCGCGGTTGACGAGATCAGGGCGGCCACGGGCCCCGATTGGCTGCATATCGCGTATTGGAACCTGCGTCGCCGACCGTGGCGATTGCTCAGGCCGCTGGCGTATCCGCTGTATCGCTGGTACGAGCGGGGGCTTGCGCGCCAGGTGGCCATGGACACGGTTCCCACGCACATCGGGCTGATCCTCGACGGCAACCGCCGCTTCGCGCTCGGCATGGGGCTGGAGGCGACGCTGGGTCACCAGTACGGGGTGAACAAGCTGCGCGAGGTGCTCGAGTGGTGCCTTGACCTGGAAGTGCGCCACGTGACGCTGTATGTGTTCAGCACCGAGAATTTCGGCCGCTCCAATGCCGAAGTCGAAGGCCTGCTGGACCTGTTCGTGCGCGAAAGCGCACGGCTGCTGGAAGAACCGCGGCTGAAATCGGGGCGCGTGCGCGTCAAGATCATCGGCCAGCGCGAACGCTTGCCGGAGCGCGTTGTCGCGGCCAGCGAGGCGCTGGAACTGTCCACCGCCGACCACGACGGCATGTTGCTGACGATCGCGCTGGCCTACAGCGGGCGCGAAGAAATCACCGACGCGGTCAAGGGCCTGCTGGCCGCCGCGGCAGCCGAGGGACGGTCGCTGGAATCGGTGGCGGCCGGCCTGAAGGCCGAGGAACTCGCACGCCATCTTTACACAGGTGGCATACCGGACCCCGATTTCATCATCCGCACCAGCGGCGAGCAGCGGCTGTCGGGCTTCCTGATCTGGCAGGCTGCCTACAGCGAGTTCTACTTTTGCGACGTGTTGTGGCCGGCATTTCGCCGCATCGACTTCCTGCGCGCCGTGCGTACCTATCAGCGTCGCAGCCGCCGCTACGGCCACTGATCAGCATATTGCAATGGCGTGGGGCTCCGCTCGTCCCCGAATAGCTCCGGTCGTCACCTTTCGGCTTGCAGTCGCGGCGCCGTGCATTATCGTCGCGGTTCACTCCCTCGTCGGAATCCGTGCATGCGCCGACCCCTTGTTTGCGTGACCCATGACCGCGGTGTGGCGCGATGAAGCGGCGCGCCCTGCTGAAGTGGATGGCCGGTGCGCCGTTGGTCGCGGCGGCGCTGGCGAACCTGCCGGATATGGCGTGGGCCCGGGTCGCGACCGCGGCGCGCACGTTGCGTCGGGTGCGGCCGGATCAAACGGGCTGGCCTTCCGCTGCCGAATGGGACGGCTTGAATCGTCAAGTCGGTGGAAGGCTGATGAAACTTGCCGATCCACTGGCGGCGTGCCGCGCCGATCCTGCGGGGAAGGCGTGCAGTGATTTTTTCACCGCGATCAGGAATCCGTATTACATCCTCGACCACGCCAACCTGACCCAATCGTGCGGTTGGGTGGACGCGTGGGCATCCAGATCGAGCGTGTATGCGGTCGCAGCCCGATCCGCATTCGATGTTGCGAGCGCGGTGAACTTCGCCCGCGAGCACAACTTGCGGCTGGTGGTGAAGGGCGCCGGGCATAGTTACCAAGGCACTTCGGATGCGCCCGATTCGTTGCTGGTGTGGACGCACCCCATGCAGGACATCGTCACGCACGAGGCGTTCGTGCCCCAAGGCTGCGCCGGAAAGGTCAAACCGCAGCCGGCAGTCAGCGTGGGCGCGGGGCAAATCTGGGCCCACACCTACAACGCCGTCACGACCAAGGGCAGTCGTTACGTGCAAGGCGGCGGCTGCCTGACCGTCGGCGTTGCCGGGCTGGTCTCCAGCGGCGGCTTCGGCAGCTGGTCGAAACGCTACGGCACGGCCGCGGCGAACCTGCTGGAAGCGGAAGTCGTGACGGCGGACGGGAAAATCCGTACCGTCAACGCCTGCAACGATCCGGATCTGTTCTGGGCCCTGAAGGGGGGTGGCGGCGGCAGTTTCGGCGTGATCACGCGGCTGACCTTGCGCACGCATGCGCTGCCGAATTTCCTGGGTTCGGTCGACATCACCGTTCGCGCCAAATCCGATGAAGCCTACAAGCGATTGATCTCGCGCTTCGTGGAGTTCGCCGCGACCGCGCTGGTCAATCCCCGCTGGGGCGAGCAAGCGCACTTTCGCGGCGGCAACACGTTGCAGGTCAGCATGGTGTTTCAGGGGCTGGACGAGGACGGCGCCGTGGCGGTGTGGAAACCATTCCTGGCGTTCGTGCAGGCATCGCCCGGCGATTTTGCGTTCACCAAAGCCCCGCGGATCCTGGCCTTTCCGCCGCGCATCGTCTGGGATCCATGGGTCCTGCGCGCAGTGCCCGGCGCGGTGTTCACCGACCAGCGCCCGGGCGCGCCCGTCGACAACATCGCGCATCCCGGCGATGCGGAACAGGCTGGCGGGTGCACACACGGCTACGGCTCGGCCTGGCTGCCCGCCTCACTGCTGGAGGATGCGCGCCGCAAGGACCTGGCGGAAGCGCTGTATGCAGCCAACCAGCACTGGGACTTCGCGCTGCATTTCAACAAGGGGCTGGCCGGCGCTCCGCACGCGGCAATCGAGGCCGCGCGCGACACCGCAACCAACCCGCAGGTGCTGGATGCGTTTGCACTGGTGATCACCGGCAGCGGCGAGGGATCGGCATTCCCGGGCATCACGGGACACGAACCGCATTTGCAGAAAGCGCGGCGTGGTGCGGCCGCCAATGCACACGTGATGGAGGTGTTCCGCAAGCTTGTTCCCGACGCGGGCTCGTATGTTTCCGAGAGCGATTTTTTCCTGAAGGACTGGCAGCGTGCGTTCTGGGGTTCGAATTACCCGCGGCTGCTGGCGGTGAAGAATCGCTATGACCCGGATGGTTTGTTCACCGTGCACCACGGGGTCGGTTCGGAAGGATGGAGCACCGATGGGTTCACGCGAATCGCGTGATTGCGCGTCGCCGGCGCTACATTTTCAGTTCGAAGCCGGCGTACCACGCGCGTCCGTAGGCGGGTTCCAGCCCAGTCATCCACACGCGGTCGTAATACCTGCGATCGGTGAGATTGCTGATCCCGCCCAGCACTTTCAGCCAAGGCGTGACTTGCCAGTCCGCCGAGAGATCCGCGGTGGTGTAGGCAGGGATTTTCGCGGGGATGTAGCTCATGCCGCCACCGAACGGTGCGTCGGAGTCCTGCCAGTACTGTGATGCGACCGATACCGCGGTCAGGCCGACCTTCACGCGCTGATCGATCCGCCAGATCAGGCCGGCCTTGGCGAGGTAGCGCGGCGCATACGCGGGGATCTTGCCGATCTGGCCGGGAATGATGCTGTGGGTGAAACGCGCGTTGAGCAGGCTCACGCTCGCGAAGGCTTCGAGATGCTCACCCCGTTTGGCCAATGCGGTCGGCGCGAAGAAGTCATAGTCGACTTCACCCTCGAAACCCCGGTTGCGGGTATCGCCGGAGTTCACTTCGATCACGTCCGTGGCATTGATGTGCTGCGCCTCGATCCGGTTCC
>JBOHYV010000124.1:0-6817 GCA_050738135.1 Rhodanobacteraceae bacterium
TGACCTTGGCGTACGGGGCAGCCATCACGCCACGCGATCACCCGTTGCGGCGAGGCATCGGCAAGCAGGGGGCGGCAAGGCCCCGTCGGGTCGTGCGGTGATTCGTAAACCGTCGACAACGGAAAGTCCCTGTTTCCTCATGCCCGGATGATAGCGCCGCTCGCCGCGTCCGTGATCGGCGTCGGGCGGTCGAGCCCGCCCAGGGGTGCGTCGAGCACGCCATCGGGCTCATCCCCGAAAATGGTACCGATGTCGGCGGCACTGTGCGCGGGCGGCGCGCCATGGCGGTTGGCGCTGGTCGAAACGATCGGGCCGCCGAAGGCGCGACACAACGACGCCGAGGGTGCGTGTGCGGTGACGCGCAGCGCGATCCCGGAGTGGCCGCCCGCGATCCATTCCGGGGCCCGCGGCGAACGCGGGAAGATGAACGTGTGCGCGCCGGGCCAGATCGCGTTCGCGCGCGTGAACGCCGCTTCCGGCGCATCTCCGATCCACGGCATGGCCTGTTCAAGGCTGGCCGCGATCAGCAACACGCCCTGTTCGGGAGGCCGGCGCTTCATCGCAAAGACGCGCTCGAACGCCACGCGATCATCGGGATCGCAGCCGAGTCCATACACACCCTCGGTCGGGTAGGCCAGCACGCCGCCGGTATGCAGCAAGGCGGCGGCAGCTTCGATTTCATCGGCATGGAAAACGCGCACGCGATCAATCACCCAATTCATTGTCACAAAATCCGCTCTCCCTGCGGGAGAGGGTGTCCCGTCAGGTCAGGGACAGGTGAGTGTCCGTACACCGCCGGGCAACGACCTGGCAGTCACACCGTTGACAAGAACGACACTCGTCCCGCGTTTCACGCCACCACGGAGCTTTTGGCCCTGGATGGTAGCCCCGGGAGAAGGGAAAGCGTGCGTGCGGAACATGTCGGTTTGGCAAAATGCATGGATCACACGTCGAACGGCGGCGATTCCGCCTCGACCGGCGCGGTGGATTTCGCGCGCGCCGCCTTTTTGGCCGCGGTCTTTTTCGCCGTCGTTTTCCTGGTGGCGACTTTCTTCGCAGCGGTCTTTTTGGCGGTCATTTTCTTCGCGGCCGTTTGCTTGCCAACGGATGCCGCCGCCTTTTTCGGGGCTGCCTTTTTTGCGGTCGCCTTCTTGAACGCACCGCGTCCGCGTCGCACCGGCGCGGCCTCGATCAGTGCCTTGCACTCGTCGTGGGTCAGCGATTTGGGTTCGCGGTCCTTCGGCGCGCGCGCATTCTTTGCGCCATCGGTGATGTACGGACCGTAGCGTCCGTTCAGCACCTGGATGCCGTCGCCGAAATCGGTGATGACGCGGTTGGCGATCAGCTCCAGCTTTTCGTGGATCAGTTCGCGCGCACGTTCCAGCGTGATCGTGTAGGCGCTTTCGTCGCCCTTGATCGACGCGTACAGCTTGCCTTTCTTGACGAACGGACCGAAGCGGCCCATGCCGGCCGAGATATCCTCGCCGTCGCCATCCTTGCCGAGTTCACGCGGCAGCTTGAAAAGCTCCAACGCTTCTTCCAGCGTGATGGTGTGCATGCTCTGGCCGGGCAGCAGCGACGCGAATTTCAGTTTCTCGTCACTGTCCTTGTCGCCCAGCGCCGCGTACGGCCCGTAACGGCCGAGCCGCACCGATACCGGTTTGCCGGTTTTCGGGTCATCGCCCAGCAGGCGCGCACCCGTGGCTTCGCTGCGGTCGACCGATTCCATCTTGTCGTCGACCAGCGCCTTGAACGGTTTCCAGAAGCCGGCCATCAGCGGGCGCCATTCCTCCTCGCCGCGACTGACCGCATCGAGTTCGTCCTCGAGTTTTGCGGTGAAGTCGTAATCGACATATTGGGTGAAATGCGCGGTGAGGAATTTCGCGACCGCGCGACCCACGTCGGTGGGCTTGAAGCGGCGCGAATCCAGGATCACGTAGTCGCGTGACAGCAGGGTCTGGATGATGCTGGCGTAGGTCGAGGGCCGACCGATGCCGTATTCCTCCAGCGTCTTGACCAGCGAGGCTTCCGAATAGCGCGGTGGCGGTTCGGTGAAGTGCTGGTCGGCCGCGATGTCGGACAGCGGTACCACCTCGCCCACCTTCAATGCGGGCAGCTTGCGTGATTCCTCGTCCTCCGACGTCTTCTGGTCGCGGCCTTCTTCGTACACCGCGAGGAACCCGGGATCGACCACGGTGGTGCCGGTGGCCCGAAACCCGGCGTCCGCGCCGCACGGGAACTCCACCGCAACGGTGTTGAGGGTCGCCGGCTTCATCTGGCAGGCGACCGCGCGCTTCCAGACCAGCTCGTACAGCTTCAACTGATCGGGCGTGAGATACGCCGCGACGGATTTGGGCGCGCGCAGGGCCGAAGTCGGGCGAATCGCCTCGTGTGCTTCCTGCGCGTTCTTGGATTTGGTCTTGTAAACCATCGGATGTTCGGGCAGGAAGCTCTTGCCGAACTCGTATTCGATCGCCTGGCGCAATTCGGCCGTAGCCTCGCCCGACAGGTGCGTCGAGTCGGTGCGCATGTAGGTGATCAGGCCGACGGTGCCCTCGCCGCCCAGGCTGACGCCCTCATACAGCCCTTGCGCGATCCGCATGGTGCGGCTGGTGGCCATGCCAAGCTTGCGCGCGGCCTCCTGCTGCAACGTGGACGTGGTAAACGGCGCGGCCGGTCGGCGCTGGCGCTGCTTCGACTGGATGTCGGCGACGGTGAGCCTGCCAGCTGCAGTTTTCAGCAGCGCATCGCGCGCGGCATGCGCGTCGCCCGCATTGGTGAGATCGAACTGCTCGAACTTCTTGCCGTGGAGCTTGACCAGCCGCGCGCTGAATGCGCTGTCCTCGTGCGTAAGTTTGGCTTCGACTGTCCAGTATTCGCGCGGCACGAAGGCCTCGATCTCCTCCTCGCGCTCGACGACCATGCGCAGCGCCGGCGACTGCACGCGCCCGGCCGACAGCCCACGCTGCACCTTGCGCCACAGCACCGGCGACAGGTTGAAACCGACGAGGTAATCCAGCGCGCGGCGCGCCTGTTGGGCGTCCACGAGGTCGTGCGACAGGCGGCGCGGATGCGCGACGGCTTCCTTGATCGCGCGCGGCGTGATTTCCGAAAACACCACGCGGTGGGTTTCCTTGTTCTTGAGCAGGCCGCGTGCCTTGAGGATTTCGCTGATGTGCCAGCTGATCGCCTCGCCTTCGCGGTCAAGGTCGGTCGCCAGGTAGATGGAATCGGCCACCTTGGCGGCCTTGATGATGTCGTCGACGTGCTTGACGTTCTTTTCGATCAAGGCGTAGTCCATCGCGAAATCGTGCTCGGGGTCGACCGCGCCCTCCTTCGGCCGCAAGTCGCGGACATGACCATACGACGCCAGCACCTTGTAGTCGGCGCCAAGGTATTTGTTGATCGTCTTGGCCTTGGCCGGCGATTCGACGATGAGCAGGTTTTTGGCCATATCGGGGTTCGTTGGGTACGGATTGTTTGTCGCCCCTCCCGTCGAGGGGTGGCCGGATTGTTCAGCCATCCGGTGGGCTTCGTGGCAGGGGCCGCTCCGGTCAATCGACGCGGCAAACCGCGACTTGACCGATGCCCCCCTATATATAGTCAACACATGCGCAGGGTATCCGTGTCAAGCATCGGGTGTGAAAACCCGCTGCCAGCGCCCATTTTGGGCCGCACCGACCGCCCCTTCCAGCTCCAGCAGCAGCAACATCGAAGAGAGCGCGGCAGGGGCCAGATGCGTTCGATTCACCAGCTCGTCCAGCGACGTCGGCGCATCGCCCAGCGCAGCAAGAAGCGACGCATAATCAGGATCTTGGAATCTCGACGCCGTGTCGGAGCCCGCCGGCGATGGTCCGTCCAGGGCCTCCAGCCGCAGGCGCAGCTCGGCGCCCTGCGCCTGCGCGGCCGGCGCCAGTGCCTCGATGACTTCGGCGGCGGTCTCGACCAGTCGGGCCCCATCGCGGATCAGGCGATGGCAACCCTTGGCCAGCGGGTTGTGGATGGAACCGGGTAGCGCGAACACCTCGCGGCCGGCGTCTGCGGCCAGCCGAGCCGTGATCAGGGAACCGGAGCGCAAGCCCGCTTCGATCACCAAAGTTCCCAGGGCAAGACCGGCAATCAGTCGATTCCGGCGCGGGAAATGGTCGGGACGGGCTTCGGTTCCGGGAGGAAATTCGCTGACCACCGCGCCGTGTGCGGCAATGTCGGCTGCCAGCCCGCGGTGCTTGCGCGGATAAACCAGATCGGGCCCGGTGCCGACCACCGCCACGGTCGCCCCGCCGGCCTCGAGTGCACCGGCATGTGCCGCACCATCGATGCCGTCGGCCATGCCGCTGGTGATCGTCAATCCGGAACGACTCAGGGTACGGGCGAAATCCCGCGCGTTGGCCAGACCTTGGGCGCTGGCGCTGCGTGCACCCACGATCGCGGCCTGCGGCCCCAGCAGTACCCCGGGATCGCCGTCCACGAACAGCGCCGCGGGCGGCTGGGGGATGGCTTCCAGCTGCGGCGGGAAATCGGCCTCGTCGCAGCGCAACAGACGGTGGCCGGGTTGCGCCAACCATGCAAGGTCGGCGTCCAGGCGTGCGGAATCGGGATGCTCGATCCACGCCAGCGCGGCCTGATCGAGACCGGCGCGCTGGCGGAATTTGCGTATGCCACGGCACGCCGCATCGGCCGAACCAGCCTGTTGCAGCAACGCACGCATGCCTGTCGCGCCGAGTCCGGGCGCGCGCAGCAGGGTCAGCCAAGCCAGCAGCTCGTCGTTCATTTGCGCAAGTTTAGGTGGATCGCCAAAAGAAACGGCGCGGTTTCAAGCCGCGCCGTCGTGTCAGAAATTGCCGACAACGGGTCAATCGGGGCTGCGCAACGCATCCCGTACCCTGACCGGACGGACGCCGTCCATCATCAGTCCATAGCTCACGTGCGCGAAAGTGCGAAACACCATCACGTGGCCCACGAACTCGTTGGGCAGCTTGACCTTGGGCCCGAATTCAGGTCGGTTGGCATTGCCGCGCACCAGGTCCGTGATGGTATCGCCGGGTTGGTAAATCGCGAAGGTGGTGCCGTTGTCCACGCCCTCGTCGCTGCCGACGTTCAGGGCCACCACATCCATCGGCCCTTGGGCCGAAATGCCGTCGTAACCGTTGGACAACGCGAGGACGTAGGCAGCCTTGGGCGCGGCGTGGGGCGGATGCGGGTAGTAGGTGAAATCGTAGGGCGTATCGTTGACCGGCAGCACGCGGTCTCCGGCACGAATATCCATGCTGGCGTTGGTGAGCAGCAGCGTCGCAGGATCGCCCGCCTTGAGCACTTGCGCCGTCCCGATCACGCGAACCTCGGTGCCGATCTCGCGTCCCTTGCCCCAATGGCCGTCGCCACTCGTGACTTCCTTCCAGGGGCCCGGAACGATGTTGACGTTGTCGTTGACCAGATGCGCAACGTCGTCGGCATTGTCGTCGCCGCCGTAATCACGAAAGACGTGGGTGGGCCGCACGATCGCGTAACGCTGGCCGACACTTGCGGCAGGCAGGTTGCGCACGTACAGGTCCATGCCTTCGGTGGCGATGGGTTCGTTTCCTTGGACCGCGACCACGTACGGCGTCTGACGCAATTGCGCGGCCGACATCACGCGAAAGTCCCTGAGGAATGGCGCGATCGCCGACAGCGGCACGGTCGGGATCGGATTGGCCTCGACCTTGGGCCGTTGGGCAATGTGCAAGCCGTTCACGTCGAGGTCCAGCACGTCGCCCGGATAGATCCGGTGCGGGTTGTAGACCTGCTGGTTGACGTCCCAGATTTCCGGCCACAGCCAAGGCTTCTTGAGGAAGCGCGCGGAGATGCTCCACAGCGTGTCGCCTTTCTTCACCACGTAGGTATGTGGATGGTCGGGGCGCAACTGCGCAGCCGCCGCGTAGGCGGCGAACGTGATCAGCAAGCCCGCAGTGAGCGCAAGCAGTTTCTTAAACATGACCGGCAATCCCCCGATCCCCCAGCGGTTTCGGCCGAGTGTACCCGAACGGCGGACGGCGGCAAGCACAAATTTCACGTTTGGTGATGGACTGACCGGAACTGCGAACACGAGCCCGGAAGCTGCTAGGCTACCCGGGCCCTGAAAATGGCTCCATGCGGCCCCATTTGCGGGTTCGACCCTCTTGCATCGGCTTGCGCCATGGCCAGACTCCACATCCTTGAATTTCCCGACCCTCGCCTGCGTTTGACCGCCGCGCCGGTTCGCGACTTCGACGCGGATCTGAAGCGCCTGGCCGACGACATGCTGGAAACCATGTACGAGGCGCCGGGCATCGGGCTGGCCGCGACCCAGGTCAATGTCCAGAAATGCCTGTTGGCCCTCGATGTATCGGACAGCCACGATTCGCCGAGGGTGCTGGTGAACCCCGAATTGCTGGAGACCCGCGGCAGCGAAGTCTGCCAGGAAGGCTGCCTGTCGTTTCCGGGCGCATTCGCCGACGTCGAGCGCAAGGAATGGATCCGGGTGAAGGCGCAGGATGTCACCGGCAAATCCTTCGAACTCGAAACCGACGGCTTGCTCGCGGTCTGCATCCAGCACGAAATGGATCACCTCGTGGGCAAGGTGTTCGTCGATTACCTGTCGCCGCTGAAACGCTCGTTGCTGCTGCGCAAGCTGGAGAAGCAGCGGCGCAAGACGGGCTGAACCGCCGGTGGCGCGCTTGCGGCTGGTGTTCGCCGGCACGCCGGATTTCGCCGTCCCCGGCCTGCGTGCTTGTGTCGACGGCGATGCGGACGTGGTCGCGGTTTACACACAACCCGATCGACCCGCCGGACGCGGCCGCAA
>JBOHYV010000125.1:0-6803 GCA_050738135.1 Rhodanobacteraceae bacterium
CCGCGAAGGGTACCGCGACGTGCGTCTGCCGCCATTGCGGGAAGCCTGGCGACGTGGACTGGCTGCGCTCGAGGCTGCCGCACGGGCGCGGGCTTCTGCACCGTTCCACGCGTTGATGGCCTCCGCCCAGGACGTGTTGTTGCGCGACATGCAACAGGGCCGGCTTGACGGCGCGGAGTGGGGCGACATGCCGGCTGGGTTGTTCTTCAAGGAGCGCGTCACGCACGACATCCTCGAGGCCTACTACTCGCATCCCGAGGCCTGGAACGAACTCGGCTTCGGTGGCCCGGCCAGCCCGCGCGGGTACGTGCGCATGTATTTCAATCGTCGCGATCCATGGGAAGCGGCAGAGGCGAAGCCCGGCCATGAAGCCGTCGCGCGCGATGCCAACCGCAAGGTCGGGAAACGATGACGCGTTTGCGCCGACATGCACGCATTTGGCCGCGCCTGCCCACCCACGCGCGGAACGCGCGCGGGTGGTTCCGGAACCCATGGAAGTTCGAGCCGGAGGATGCGTAACAGGTGACCGTCGACTGCTCCAGTTTGCATGACGCACTGCATGTGCCGCGCGGGCGCGATGGCCGCGCGCCGGATCCGCTGCGGGTCGGCGGCTGGATGCCGATGCGCGAGTACCGCGAAGACGAAGCGGTCGACTTCGTGATCGTCGGCACCGGTGCAGGCGGCGGCACGCTGGCGTGCAAGCTGGCCGAGGCAGGGTTCTCGGTGGTCGGCATGGATGCCGGTGCGTGGTGGCGACCGCTGGAAGAGTTCGCCTCGGATGAAACCCATCAGGCAAAACTCTACTGGACCGACGAACGCCTTTGTGACGGCGACAATCCACTCAAGCTCGGCAGCAACAACAGTGGCAAGTCCGTCGGCGGCTCGACCGTGCACTTCGCGATGGTGTCCTTGCGCTTTCGTCCCGAATGGTTCAAGTGCCGGACGCTGCTGGGTTACGGGGCGGACTGGCCGCTCGACTGGCGCGAGATGTGGCGCTACTACGGCGAGGTCGAGCAGGCGCTCAAGATCGCGGGACCGGTGGCGTACCCGTGGGGGCCGCCGCGACCGCGCTACCCATATCGCGCCCACGAGGTCAACGCGGCCGGCTGGGTGCTGGCGCGCGCGTGCGAGGCAATGGGCATCGCCTGGACCGAAACGCCGCTGGCGACGATCTCCGCGCCGCGCGGTCTGGCGCATCCGTGCGTGTATCGCGGCTTCTGCGTGGTGGGCTGCGCGACCAACGCCAAGCAGAGCGCCCTGATCACCTGGATCCCGCGGGCCGTGAAAGCCGGCGCGGAAATCCGCGACCTTGCCATGGTCGGACGCATCGAAACGGATGCCTCGGGTCGCGCGACCGGCGTGCATTACCAGCGCGAAGGCGAATGGCGATTCCAGCGCGCCCGCAACGTGGTGGTGGCGGGTTATGCGATCGAAACCCCGCGCCTTCTGCTCAATTCCGCCACCTCGCGCTGGCCCGACGGCCTCGCCAACAGTTCCGGTCTGGTCGGAAAGAACCTGATGGTGCAAACCAACCAGGGCGTGTTCGGCGTGATGGACGACGAGATCCGCTGGTACAAGGGCCCGCCTTCCCTCACGCTTACCGAACACTGGAACTACACCGATACCGGCAAGGATTTTTTTGGTGGCTACGCCTTCATGGCACAGGGACCGTTGCCGCAGGCGTGGGCTTCCACCCAGGCTGGCAACCGCGGCCTCTGGGGCGCGGTGTTGCAGCGCGAAATGCAGCATTACAACCACCAGGCGGGATTCAAGATCGTGGGTGAAACCCTGCCGCAGGAACGCAATCGCGTCACGCTTGCCGACGAGAAGGACCAGTACGGCCTGCCGATCGCGCGTGTGACATATTCGCTGTGCGACAACGACAAGGCGCTGGTCAGGCATTCGATCGATTTCATGTCGGCGAGCCTCGACGCGATCGACGCGCGCGACATCTGGGCCGAAACCGACGACACCGCGCATTTGAACGGCACCGCGCGCATGGGCGACGACCCGACGACCAGCGTGGTCAACGCCGACTGTCGCAGCTGGGATATCCCCAACCTGTGGATCTGCGACGGCTCGGTGTTCCCGACAGTCGGCGGGGTCAATCCATCGCTCACGATCCAGGCGATCGCCTGCCGCACCGGCGACCGGATCCGGCAATTGGCCGCGCGCGGCGAGTTGTAGTTGGCGCGGTTTGACTTCGGCTGCCGTATTGATCCGTGTCAAGGCTTCCGTTGATTTGTTTTGGAGAACATCATGAATGCATCAAGCGCACAAGCATCAGCGCATCAGCGCAAATTCGAAAACAAGGTCGTGGTGATCACCGGTGCCTCGGCGGGCGTGGGCCGCGCCACCGCACTGGCGTTCGCGCGCGTGGGCGCACGCGTGGCGCTGATCGCACGCGGTGCGGAAGGGCTCGAATCCGCGCGCCGCGAGGTCGAACTCGCGGGCGGCGCGGCCCTTGCGATCTCGGCCGATGTCGCCGATGCCAAGGCAGTGGACGACGCAGCCGATCGCGCCGAGCGCGAACTCGGCCCCATCGACATCTGGATCAACAACGCAATGGTCACGGTGTTCGGGCCGGTATCCGAGCTGACGCCCGACGAGTTCAAGCGCGTGACCGAGGTGACCTACCTCGGCGGCGTGTATGGCGCCATGGCGGCGCTGAAGCGGATGCGGCCGCGCGATCGCGGCGCGATCGTGCAGGTTTCTTCGGCGCTCGCGTACCGGAGCATACCGTTGCAATCGGCGTATTGCGGGGCCAAGCACGCGCTCACCGGCTTCATCGATTCGCTGCGCTGCGAGTTGATCCATGAACACAGCGGCATCCACGTGACCGCGGTGCAAATGCCGGCTCTCAACACGCCGCAGTTCGCATGGGCCCGCAACAAGCTGCCGCACCGCCCGCAGCCGGTACCGCCCATCTTCCAGCCGGAAGTGGCGGCCGATGCGATCCTGTATGCGGCCAGCCACAGGCGCCGCGACATCCCTGTCGGTGCGCCGACCTGGAAAGCCGAATGGGGCCAGCGCATCGTGCCGGGGCTGCTTGATCGCTACCTCGGGCGCACGGCCTACGCGGGCCAGCAGACGAGCGAGCCGGACCACCACGACCGCGCGGACAACCTGTTCAAGCCGGTCGCGGCCGATGCGCGCACCCACGGCGATTTCGATTCGCGCGCACTCACATCATCGCGCGCGCTGTGGGTGGAAAAGCACCGGGCCGCGATTGCTGTGGGCGTGCTGGCGACATGCGCCTTGGGTATCGTGGGCTGTGTAATGGGCGCAGGTCGTCATGCTTGACGGCGGCTCTTCCGCGGTTCACGCGACGGCTGCAAATCGATCTGTTTTCTTTCCAAAACCGTGAGGTTCACGCATGACAATCGGAAGTCGAAATTGGGCGATCGGCGAGGGCTATATTCCCGGGCGTGGCGATCAAGGCGATGATCCGCGCTTCGAATGCCACGAAACCGCATGTCTGTTGAACGCCAATGACGTCGATGCGCACATCACGATCACGCTGTACTTCAGCGATCGCGAACCGGTCGGCCCCTACCTCGTGACCGTGCCGGCGCGCCGCACCCTGCACCTGCGATTCAACGACTTGACCGACCCGGCGCCGGTACCGCGGGAAACGGACTACGCGAGCGTGTTCCGCTCCGATGTTCCGATCGTGCTGCAACACACGCGGCTGGATTCGCGCCGGCCGGCGCTGGCGTTGCTGAGCACGATCGCTTTTTCGGAAGCCGCCCCAACCTGATCGCGGCATGTTGCGCGGGCGAGAGTCGCCGGGGCCGCGAGACCGTTGCGCTAGCCTTCGCGCATCGGTCGTTCGGACCAGTAGCGCTGCGCGGTGTTGGCGCGCAGCGGCGCGGGAACATGGGGAGCGTCGCCGACCTTGAGCCACAGTTTCACTTGCGCTTCTGCATACGCCCCCCATCGGGAGTAGAAGCTGCGGTTTTCGTAGACACCAAGCAAAGGCCGCGTATGTCCAGCGACGAGAAAGCGGACATATTCATGGTCTGCCGGCAAGATCGACGCAGCATCCGTCCAAGGACTCATGGGCAACTCTCCTGCAATAAACACACACTGAATTGGTTCTCGCGTATGCATGTGCCGTGCCACGCGCATCGAACCATCCAGGACGCCGACCGGTTCACGTCCGCGGGGCCTCGCCGCTCGCCGCCGGGGGCGTGGTGTGCATGTCGCGGCACCGATTTTCGATCGGCATCGAGCGACTCCACGCGCCGGCGATTCGGCCCGGATTCGATAGCCGCACCGGCGACCGCACTGCTGCGTGCGCGAAATTTTTTTGCGTTGCCCGGAAATTGCTTCCGGGTCGGGCGCGCCGCCGGCCCCGCGAACGGCGCGATGCACGATGGAATATCCGTGGCACGCCGCTTGCTTTCTTACAGCGCCGCAGTCGCGGCAGCCATTATCCACAATGGAGTAATCGACATGAACTACAGGCCTGCCGCATCGATGTTTGTGCTGATCGGCGTATTGGCACTCAGCAGCGTGGGTTGTTCGCAGTCACCGACACCCAACAACAGGCAACAAGCCACGCAACCCCAACCGAACACCACGGCCGCAACGCAGACGCCGCCGGCCATGACTCCCGCCCAGTTGCCCCCGAACAACGGCACGGCCATGCCTCCGACGAATGGCACCACGGGCATGCCCATGACGAACGGCCAGGGCGGAGATTTCGCGGTTCTGGCGGGCAGCAAAGGCTACATCACGAAACAGGACGCGCAGCGCGATCCCGCTCTGGCGAATCGTTTTTCGCAATGCGACACCAACAATGACGGCAGGCTCTCGCATCAGGAATACAGCCAGTGCATGGCGGGTCAAGGCGCGACGGGGCAGCCGAATCCGCCCAGCGCTTCGTCGGCGCGGTGACGCGCGCGGGCGCAAAGCTCCTCGCCAGGTGCTGAAACGGATGTCGCGGGTGCTGATCGCAAGGCGTGCAACGCCGCTTTGCGGCGCGGGACCCGCTCTCCGCGGTCCGCGTTTCCGGCACCCCTTCAAGACTGAAACAGGCGATGCTGCGAGTACATGATGGCAAAGTCGTCCAGGGCAAAGTCACCCTCGGCTTCACGGGAACGGAAGCCCGGCGCCGCTCGCAAGCAGCGTCGTATCCAGAAGGGTACTGAACAGCGTGACAAGAAGAAGCCGGACCGCGCGTCGGCCGGCAAGAAGGCTGCCGTGCAGGCAGGGCCACGCCATCAGCCCACCGGGCAGCCTGCGCAGCATCTGAAAAAACCCGGGCACGAGCACCGGCTGGACCCGCCTCCCCGGTACTCGGCTCCACACTATGCAGGAAGCGGCAAGCTCAAGGGCAAGGTGGCGTTGATCACGGGCGGGGATTCCGGCATCGGGCGCGCCGTGGCCGTGTTGTTTGCGCGCGAAGGCGCCGACGTGGCCATCGCCTACCTTGAAGAAGAGGACGATGCGCAGACCACCCGGGACGCGGTGGAAAAGGAAGGCCGGCGCTGCCTGCTGATGCGGGGCGACGTGAAAGACCACGGTTTCTGCCGCGCACTGGTCGAGAAGACGATCGAAATGTTCCACAAACTCGATGTGCTCGTCAACAATGCCGCATTCCAGCTGCATTGCGAGCGACTGGAAGACCTCACGGACGAGCACCTGGAAGAAACGTTGCGCACCAATGTGGCCGGCTACTTTTTCATGGCCCGGGCAGCGCTGCCGTACCTGAAAACCGGGAGCGCGATCGTGAACACGGGTTCCGAAACCGGATTATTCGGATCCGGCGGATTGCTGGATTACTCGGCGACCAAAGGCGCAATCCATGCGTTCACCCGCTCGTTGGCCAAAAATCTTCTGCCGCGCGGAATCCGCGTCAATGCCGTGGCCCCGGGGCCGGTCTGGACACCGCTGAACCCCTCCGACCGGTCTGCCGAGGAAGTTGCGGAATTCGGCAAGGACAGCGCGATGGGGCGCGTCGCGCAGCCTGAAGAGTTGGCGCCGGCCTATGTGTTCCTCGCCGCCCCCGCTTGCTCGTCCTACATCAGTGGCAGCGTACTGGAAGTCCTCGGGGGGCCGACCGGCTGAACGGAATGCAGCCGGTTGCCGGGTGCCGCCGCGCAACCCGCGCGGCATTGCCATGGCGCGGAAGCGGCGGTTGCGGCGCAGCCGCATCGCGGCCGTGTGGCGCACGATCCGCCGGCGCCGGCTCGACTTGGATTTAATGAATATTTCATGAAGCCGCCCCTCTGCAAACGCGCTTGCCGGGGCGGGTTTGCGCCAGTTTAACCCTTGCGTCACGAATTAGGATTATCTTGAGTAGATTCTACGCTGCGGGAGACAAGAGCATGCGGGTGAGTGCCGCGCGGGGAACCGTACTGTTGATCGATGATGATGACGGGTTTGCACGCGTCGTCGCGGAGGTCGCGCGCCAGTGCCGCTGCAAGCTGGAGCGTGCGGTCACGCTGGAGCAGGCGCTGACGCTGACCTCGCGGCAGGGGTTCGACCTGATACTCGTGGACATCGCACTGCCGGACGGCAACGGCCTCGATCTGCTGGACGGCCTTGAGCTTGATACGCACGGTCGCATTGCGATCGTGACCGGTGTGCCGAGCATTGAGAGCGCGCTTCGCGTTCTCAAATCGCCGGTTGTCGATTACCTTGTCAAGCCCGTGTCGGCGGAACCGTTGCGGGACATGCTCCTCGAAGCCAATCAGCACGCCGCGCATCGCGCAGCTCTTGCCGAATCGGCGGGCGGGATGATCGGACGATCGACTTGCATGCGGGTGTTGTTGAACGAAATTGCCCGGGTCGGC
>JBOHYV010000126.1:0-6778 GCA_050738135.1 Rhodanobacteraceae bacterium
CTCATCGCACGTCCGCCGCGGCGGCTGAAATAACTTTCCCACAATCCGCGCAGCGCCATTGGCACCACCGGCACCGGTGTTCGCTCGATGATGTGCCGGATGCCGGATTTGAACGGGTACATTTCACCGGTATCAGTGATGCGGCCCTCGGGAAAGATGCCGATCAGATCGCCCTGCCGCAACGTCTGCGCGATTTCATCGTACGCCGTTTCGAGCAGCACCGGATCGTCTCGCGCGGATGCAATCGGGATCGCCCGGCCGGCGCAAAAAATAAGATTGAGCACGGGAACGCGGAAAATCGCGTCGTCCATCACGAAACGAATCGGCCGCGGGCAGGCTGCGGCAATGATCAACGCGTCGACGAAGCTGACGTGGTTGCACACCAGCACCGCGGCACCTTCTTCCGGAATGTGCTGCAACCCGTCCTTGTTCACACTATAGATCGAGTGCAACAGCAGCCACGCCAGAAAGCGCATCAGGAATTCCGGCACCCAGCATGTAGATATAGACCGCGACCGCGCCGTTCAGCAACGCCGTGATCAGAAACAGCTGCGGAATCGTCACGCCGGCCTTCAGCAGCCCGATCGCCAGGTACCGCGGCGGCCACCATGAACAACGCGTTCATGATGTTGTTGCAGGCGATGATGCGCGACCGGTGCGCGGGATCACTGCGGCTCTGGATCAGCGCGTACAGCGGCACGCCGTAAAAGCCGCCAAAAACACCGATCATGACGAGATCGAAACGGATGCGCCAGCTTCCCAGCTGCCGCAGAAATTCGAGCACGCTGGCGGCGGCGTGCTGAGCGGCCATGGGCGACGCGACATACAGGTCCAGTGCAAACAGTGTCAGGCCGATCGAGCCGAACGGCACCAGCCCGATCTCGACCTTGTGTCCCGACAGCCGCTCACACAGCAGCGAGCCGGTGCCGATGCCGACCGAGAACAACGACCGGCATGACGCCGGTGCACGCGGTGGAACGACTGCGCGTGGACGAGACGCGGCGATTGCTGCTGGAGACGCGGCCGCCGATGAAGCGGATTGCGCAACGCTGCGGCTTCGGGTCGGAAGAAACTCTGCGGTGTAGTTTCCTACGGCTGCTGATGATCACGTCGAACGATTCAAAGTCGACCGCCAGCGTCCCGCGTCAGCTCCAGCAGTCAATCGCGGGATACGCGTACTTTGAGTGCCTCGTTCCTTCGCCGAACGCGCGCACGTTGCGGTCAAGCCACGCCGCCTGCCCGATCAGGTAACGCTACCCATGCGTCCCGGATGCCCCACCCTGAGCAAGGTCGCTGCACTGCGCGTCGCCGCAGGCTTTCCAGCCCCCACCCAGGGCCTTGTACAGCGCGACGGCGCGGGTATCGATCGCGGCTTCGCCTTCAGCCAATGCGTCCTCTGCCGCAAGCTGCACGCGCTCGGCATCAAGCAGTTCGAGATACCCCGTCGCGCCCTGCACGTAGCGAATCTTCGCGAGTTTTGCGGCGCGCCTGCTTTGCCGCACCTGCGCGATCAGCTTCTTCACTCGGGCGTGCTGCTGGTTGTAGCCCACCACCGCGTTGTCGACGTCCTCGATCGCCTCAAGCACGGTGCGCTGATAGTTCGCCTCGGCTTCATCGGCGCGTGCTTCGGCAACGTGCAGGTCGGCGCGCACGCGCTGCACGTTGAGGCCATCCCAGGTGATGCTCGGCACCAGCAACCACGCGCGCGTCGATGGACCGCCGAAGTCGTTGCTGCGGCCGGCAAGGAATCCAAGGAAGCCTCCCAACGAGATGTGGGGAAAGAAGTCTGCCTTGGCCACGCCGATGCGTGCGGTGGTCGCGGCGTACTCGCGCTCAGCGACACGTACGTCCGGGCGCCGCGCCAAGATGTCGCCCGCCGCGCCCATCGGTATCACGGCATCGATGGGTTTGAAGGTTTTTGGCGAGACGTCGACTGACAAGGAACCAGGCTCCTCGCCCAACAATACCGCCAGGCGGTTTTCTTCCTCCTGCTGCTGCACCACCAGCAACGGTAGTTGCGCCTCCACTGCACTCAATTGGGCGCTGGCACTAGCCACGTCCTGGTCGGATGCGGTACCGACCTCGGCACGGGTGCGGATGACCTTGAGCGTGTCTCGCAGATTAGCGATGTTGCGCCGCGTGATGAGCGCTTGCTGCTGGGTACCACGCAGCGCGAAGTAATTGCGTGCCACTTCGGCGAACAGGCTCACCTGCGCACCCTGCAGCGCGGCTTTGCTGGCGCCGAGATCCGCGCGCGCCGCTTCTACCGAGCGGCGCACCCCGCCGAACAGGTCGAGTTCCCAACTGGCATCGAAACCCGCCTGGTAGGTACTGATAGCCTGGCGCCGGGTACTGAAGCCGGGCTGCTGTTCGTCACTGCGCGTGTAGCTCATACCCGCACCGACACTCGGCCAGTACTGCGATTTGGCACCACCCAGCATGGCCCGCGATTCATGCAAGCGCGCCAGCGCGATGTGTAGATCGAGATTGCCCGGCACCGCACGCTGAATCAGCGCATCCAGCGTCGGGTCGCCAAACTGTTTCCACCAGGCGGCCTGAAAATCGGCGTTGCTTTCACGCGCCGCATCCACGCCTTGCAGCTTCGGCACCTGCAGAGTCGGCGCCTTGTAGTTCGGTCCCACCGCGGCGCAACCCGCGAGCGCGAGCGCAGCGATTAGCGCGGCACTTCGAAAAGGCAAGATCATCTCATTTTCCTTCCAGCACCGGCCGTTGCCGTTCTTCGTCCCGCGCGCGCTTGCGCGCTTCGCGGCGTTCCACCAGGGCGCGAATCAATACATAGAACAGCGGGGTGTAGGCGAGTCCGAACAGGGTCACACCGAGCATGCCGGAGAACACCGCCACGCCCATCGCGTAGCGCATTTCTGCACCGGCGCCGTGCGACATGACCAGTGGCACCACGCCCATGATGAACGCGACCGAGGTCATCAGGATCGGACGCAACCGCAGCCGCGCGGCTTCCAGTACCGCTTCGTGGCGCGGGATACCTTCGAGCTGACGTTCACGCGCGAACTCCACGATCAGGATCGCGTTCTTGCACGCCAATCCGACCAGCACGATCAGGCCGATCTGGGTGAAGATGTTGTTGTCGCCGCCCGACAGCCACACGCCGGCAATTGCGGACAGCAACACCATCGGCACGATCAGGATCACCGCCAGCGGCAGCGTCCAGCTTTCGTACAATGCGGACAACACCAGGAACACCAGCAGCACGCACAACGGAAACACCAGTACCGCGGTATTGCCGGCGAGGATTTGCTGGTAGGTCAGGTCCGTCCATTCGAAGCTCATGCCGTTGGGCAACAACGTCGATGCCAGCTTCGCCATCGCCGCCTGGGCCTGGCCCGAGCTGTAGCCAGCCGCCGGACCACCGTTGATTTCGGCGGTCGGATAGCCGTTGTAGTGCATCACCCGATCGGGGCCGGCGCCGCGCTTGACGGTGACGAATGAACCCAGCGGCACCATGTCGCCCTTGGCGTTGCGGGTCTTCAACTGGCCGATGTCGGCAAGATCGTGGCGGAACCTGGGCTCGGCCGACACGTTGACCTGATAGGTGCGCCCGAAGCGATTGAAGTCGTTGACGTAGAGCGAACCGAGGTAGGCCTGCATGGTCTGGTAGGCATCGGTGAGATCCACGCCCTCGGCCTTGGCCTGCTCGCGATTCACGTCCACGTCGACCTGCGGCACGCTGACCTGGAAGCTCGAGAACAGCCCGGCCAGCGCGGGGTCCTTGCGGCCGGCCGCGATCAGCTTCTGGGTCTGCTTGTACAACTCGTCGAAACCGAGCTGGCCGCGGTCTTCGATCTGCATCCGGAAACCGCCGATCGTGCCGAGACCCATCACCGGCGGTGGCGGGAACACCGCGATGTAAGCGTCCTGGATCGACGCGAACTTGCGGTTCAGCGCACCCGCGATGGCGCCGGCCGAAAGACTGGCGCTGCGGCGTTCGTCGAACGGCTTCAGGGTTACGAACACGATGCCGGAATTGGAGGCATTGGTGAAACCGTTGATGGACAGCCCCGGAAACGCCACCGCGTTCATCACGCCCGGCTGTTTCAGCGCCACCGCGCTCATGCGCTTGATCACGTCGTCGGTGCGATCCAGCGAAGCGGCGTCCGGCAGTTGCGCGAACGCCACCAGGTATTGCTTGTCCTGGGTCGGCACGAAGCCGGTCGGCACATGGGTAAAACCGAACCAAGTCAAGGCGATCAAGCCGGCGTAGAGCGCCACTGCCGCCACGCCCTTGCCTTGCAACTTGCGGGTGCCTTCCACGTAACGATCCGCGCCGTGGTGGAACAGGCGGTTGAACGGACGGAACAGCCAACCGAACGCACGGTCGATGCCGCGAGTCAGGCGATCCTTCGGCGCGTCGTGCGGCAGCAGCAGGATGGCCGACAGCGCCGGACTTAAGGTCAACGAGTTGAACGCCGAGATCACGGTGGAGATCGCGATGGTCAGCGCGAACTGGCGATAGAACTCGCCGGTCAGGCCGCTGATGAAGGCGGTCGGGATGAACACCGCGCACAACACCAGCGCGGTGGCGACGATCGGCCCGGTGACTTCGCGCATCGCTTGGCGTGTCGCCTCTTTCGGCGACTGGCCTAGCTCAATATGGCGCTCGACATTCTCAACCACCACGATCGCATCGTCCACCACGATGCCGATCGCGAGCACCATGCCGAACAGCGAGAGTGCATTAAGCGAGAAGCCGATCAGGTACATCACCGCGAACGTGCCGATCAACGACACCGGTACCGCGATCAGTGGAATCACCGACGCGCGCCAGGTCTGCAGGAACAGGATCACTACCAGCACCACCAGCACGATCGCTTCCAGCAGCGTATGCGCGACGGCCTTGATCGAATCGCGCACGAACACGGTGGGGTCGTACACGATGCGGTAGTCCACGTCCTGCGGAAACTGCTGTTTCAGTTGCGCCATCGTGGCGCGTACCTCATCGGAGATCTGGATAGCGTTGGAACCGGGCCGCGCGAAGATCGGTATCGCCACCGCAGGCTGACCATTCAACAGGCTGCGCAGCGCGTACTGATCGGCACCCAATTGCACCCGCGCCACGTCGCGCAGGTGCACGACGCCGCCGTTCGGATCGGTGCGCACGATGATGTTCTTGAAATTATCCACGCTGCTGAGGCGCCCGCGGGTATTGATGTTGAGCTGGAACGCGGAATTGCCCGGACCGGGCGGCGCGTTGAGCTTGCCGGCCGCGACCTGCACGTTCTGCTCTCGGATCGCCTTCACCACGTCACCGACGGTAAGGCTGCGCTGGGCAAGCTTCTGCGGATCCAGCCAGACCCGCATCGAGTACTCGCCGGCGCCGAAAATCTGCACGTCGCCGATGCCCTTCAACCGGCGCAGCACGTCCTGCACGTGCAGGCGCGCATAGTTCGACAGGTACAGCATGTTGTAGCGATGGTCGGGCGAGATCAGGTGCACCACCATGGTGAGGTCAGGAGAACTCTTCTGAGTAGTTACGCCAAGCCGCTGAACTTCCTCTGGCAATCGCGGCAACGCCTGCGCCACGGAGTTTTGAACTTCGACCTGTGCTTCATCGAGATTGGTGCCCAGCGCGAACGTGACGGTAAGCGTCATCACGCCGTCGCTGGTGGCCTGCGAGGACGAATACAGCATGCCCTGTACGCCATTGATCGATTGTTCCAGCGGGGTGGCGACGGTCTGCGCGATCACTTGCGGGTTGGCGCCCGGATAATGCGCGCGCACCACCACGGTGGGCGGCACCACCTCCGGATATTCGCTGATCGGCAACTGGAATACCGCAATGCCGCCGGTGATCAGGAACAGCAGCGAAAATACCGCTGCCATGATCGGTCGATCGACGAAAAATTGGGCAATGTTTTTCATGGAATTACCTTGTGGTCACGTCGTGCTGCTGTTTCGTTCTCCCGCCGGGAGAAGGTGCCGCAGGGCGGTGAGGATTCGGCGAAGCTTCGAGATGATGCACGGCCGCGCCCTCACCCACCCGTGACAGGTGACGCACCGACAGCATGGTGATCGGTTTGCGCGGTGCGTTTGTCGTCCGGGTGCTCAGCACCGCTGGCTTCGACGATCGCTCGGTCGCGCGCATCCAGTCGATTGCCCATCGCCACCAACTGCGGGTTGACCTGGACGCCGGGGCGGACGCGTTGCAAGCCGTTGACCACGATCAAATCGCCAGGCTTCAAGCCTCTGTCGACCACCCGCAGGCCGTGAAACAGATCACCGGTGACGATCTTGCGATACTGCACGTTGTGATCCTTGTCGACCACATACGCGAACTGGTTGCCGAGATCGGTACCCACCGCGCGGTCGTCGATCAGGATGCGAGACTTTGGCTGCCCGACGTGCAGGCGCACGTGCGCATACAGGCCCGGCGTGAACAGGCCGTGGGCATTGTCGAAGACCGCCCGCAGGCGCATCGTTCCGGAATCGCTGTGCAACTGGTTGTCGACGAAGTCGAGGTGCCCCGCGTGCGGATAGCCCTTTTCGTCGGCCAGGCCCATGGTCACACCCATGCGTGCCTGGCGCCCGTCCGCACGCGCCTTCGCGCGCAAGTGGTCGAGTTTCAGCCAGGTGTGCTGGTCGACGTCGAAGTACACGTACACCGGGTCGACCGAGACCACGCTGGTCAACACGTCGGTACTGGTGACGAGGTTGCCCGGTGTCACGCGCGCGTTGCTGACGCGGCCGTCGATGGGTGCGCGCACGTCGGTGAAATCGAGATTCAGGCGCGCCGCCGCCAGGG
>JBOHYV010000127.1:0-6766 GCA_050738135.1 Rhodanobacteraceae bacterium
GCGGTCGATCAGATTGCCGAGTGCGCCGCCTATGATCAGCGCCACCGGCAGCGCGGTGCGCCAGTCGCGGCGCGCGGTGCGCGCCAGCCACACGGCGAGGCCGATGCACACCACCACCGCCAGGACTCCGAACAACCACGTCTGCCAGCCGGAGCCGCCGGCGAGGAAATTGAAAGCCGCACCGCGATTGAAAGCGAGCGTCCAGTTGAGCACGTGCGGGATCACCGCGTGCGGCATGTACGGCGTCAGCGCGTGGCGCACCACGGCCTTGGTGGCCTGATCGAGCGCGATCACCAATACCGACACGAGCAGCCACACCAGTGCGTTCGGTTTGGGCAACTTGGTCAAGCGGATTTCCTTCGCCGTGCAATATCGAAGCGGGCATGATAGCGGCGCTCCAATCGCTCCCTTCCTCAGAAAGGGGGCCGCCGCGCAGCGGCGGGGATGCGATCACGCGATGTGCAACACCAAAGCCATCCCCCTCAATCCCCCTTCCTACGGAAGGGGGAAGAAAACGCGGCACCACGACAACTCAGGTATTCGCCAGGACCGCCCGCGCGACCGGCAGGATCGCCTCCACCCAGCGCGCGTACTGCGCGCCGGAAGGATGCAGGCCGTCGTCCGCCAGTTCGTTGCGGGATCCGGGTGCACGGGAAGTCGTGGTGACATCGACCCAATGCGCGCCGGCGTCACGCGACTCCGCGCAAGCGGCGGCATTGAAGGCATCGATTTCCTGCGTGGTCTGCGCAACATCGCGCCCCTCGCGCGCCGCGAACGGCGTGACGCCCCAATCCGGAATCGACACCACGATCACGTGCGCGGCGTCGGCACCGGCAAGCCCGACCGCGCGGTGCAGCAAGTGGCGAAATTGCGCGCGATATTCATCCACGCCGCGTCCGCGATACTGGTCATTGACGCCGATCAGCAGCGTCGCCAGCGCGTATGGCGGCGCAAAGGTTGCCGCGTCCATTGCGGCTGTCAGCTCGTCGGTAGTCCACCCGGTCGTCGCAATTATTCGAGGATCGGCGATGTCGACTCCCCCGCCCCGCAAGCGCGCGACCAGCTGCGCAGGCCAGCATGCGTCCGGCGCAACGCCTTCGCCAATGGTGTAGGAATCGCCCAATGCGAGGAAGCCGTTCATCGCCGTTATCGTAACTTCGCCCGCTTGCCTCCACGTGGAATGCCCGGAGCAGCGGCGGGACGGCGGCTACGAACCTCGCCAAATTGCAAGCCATGCTGAACGAAGCAGGCGCATCCTGCTGCAAACGACCGCAGGATCGGGCATGCTATTGAACGTCCGGGTGCTTGCACGCCCACACCAACCCTGAACCGGCGATCTCCGCCATGGCAACCGTTTTCACGCAATCGGCCCCGGCGCTGCGGCGAATCGGCTGGCGCGGCGAGCTTCCCGCGATCCCGGAATCCAGCCTCCTCGCGCGCGTCTCGGCCCAGCACCGTGCCGGCTACGAAGTACACACCGGCGAACGCTCTTTCAATGCGCAACCTGCCTCCGGGTTCCTGAAGCGCAACCTCGACCCCGGCGAGCGCCCCGCGGTCGGCGACTTCGTGATCGTGGAGGCCGGTGCGCCGCCACATATCACCCGGGTACTGCCACGCCGTGGTGTCCTCACGCGCGCGGCGGCAGGCGCGCGTTATGCACGCCAGGTCATCGTTGCCAATGTTGATCTCGTGTTGGTGTTGACCGGCCTCGACGGCGACTTCAACCCGGCGCGAATCGAGCGTTATCTTGCGCTGACCGAGGGTTCGGGCGCGCACGCGGTGACAGTATTGACCAAGGTCGACAAGGTGGATGCCGAAGCCGTCGACGCGGCGATCGCGACCTTGCGCAAGCGCCTGTCCGCAGCTGCGCACGTGGTCGCGGTCAATGCCAAGGATGCAGCCAGCGCCGCGGTGCTGGATGCATTCCTCGCCCCCGCGGTCACCGCGGTGCTGGTGGGCTCTTCCGGTGTCGGCAAATCCACCCTCACCAACACCCTGCTTGGCGAGGACAGGATGTCCACCGCCGCGACCCGCGCAAGCGACGATCGTGGCCGCCACACCACCACGCATCGTGCCTTGCTGCCGTTGCCCGGTGGCGCGTGCCTGATCGACACGCCCGGGATGCGCGAGCTGAAACTCACGGGAGACGAGGATCTGGAGTTGTTCGCGGACATCGATGCGCTGACCGAGCAGTGCCGCTTCGCCGATTGCAGCCATGCCACCGAGCCCGGTTGCGCCGTGCGCGAAGCATTGGATGCGGGCGAGCTCGACCACGAACGCTGGCGGCACTACCTGAAACTCCACGACCAGCGCGAAGAGCAGGCCGCGCGCTTCGAGGACCGCCTGCGCGGAACACGCGAGCCGATCCGCACCCACCGCCAGCGCGGCTGGCAGGAACGCGAGTAGCTGGAATCGCGCTGTGGCGTCTGCGCTCGACGATCGATCCGCTCCGGCTTCGGCCGGATTCAGAACCAGTGGCGTGTCTCACCCGCTCCCTTGCCCTCGCAGGCCGCGACGTTTTCGACGCAGCGGCCGCACAATTCCGGATGCCCGGCGTTGCGGCCCACGTCGTCGCGGTGGTGCCAGCAGCGCACGCACTTGGGCGCGTCGCTGACCTTCGCCGACACCCACACGTTGGCGCCTTCGAGCTCGGTCAGCACCGCGTCGGCGGGGGCTTCACCGACGTCCAGGCGCAGGTCGGACACGATGAAGAAGAAGCGCAGCTCGTCGGCGACCTGCCGGTAACGCTCGGCGACCGCGGGATCCGCATGGATGGTGAGCGTCGCGTCCAGCGAAGCACCGATCCTGCCGTCCTTGCGCATGCCTTCCAGCACCCGCGCCGCGGTTTCGCGGATCGCCAGCAGGTCGCTCCACCAACGCCTCTGGTCGTGGCTGTTCTGGGTTTCGCGCAGGCCCTGGTACCACGTCTCGAAAAGTACCGAAGTATCGCGCACGGTGAACCCGCCACGGACTTCCGTGGGCATGTGCATCTGCCGCGGCATCGCCTGCCAGATTTCTTCCGACGTGAACGCGAACAGCGGCGCGAGCCAGCGCACCATCGCTTCGAGGATCCGGAACATCGCCGACTGCGCGCTGCGCCGGCCGTGGCTCGCGGTCGGCATCGTGTACAGGCGGTCCTTGGTGATGTCGAGGTACAGCGCACCCATCTCGTTGGTGCAGAAGTTCTGCACGCGCTGCACCACTTCCGGGAAGTCGTAGCGCGCGTAAGCGGCGACCACCGCCTGCTGCACGTCGCGCGCGGCATGGATCGCCCACTGATCCAGCAGCAGGCAGCGATCGACCGTCAGAAGATCCCGCGCGGGGTCGAAACCGTCGAGGTTGCCGAGCAGGAACCGGCAGGTGTTGCGGATGCGACGATAGCTGTCGGCGACGCGCTTCAGGATTTCCTCCGACAGCGCCATCTCGTTGCGGTAATCGGCCGACGCGATCCACAGGCGAAGGATGTCGGCGCCGTAGCGGTTCATCACGTCCTGCGGCTCGATGCCGTTGCCCAGCGACTTCGACATCTTGCGGCCTTGTGCATCGACGGTGAAACCGTGGGTCAGCACTTCGTCGAACGGCGCATGGCCGTGCATCGCGCAACTGGTGAGCAGGGATGACTGGAACCAGCCGCGGTGCTGGTCGGAGCCTTCCAGATAAATCACCCGGTCGCCGGCATTGCGGTGCAGCTCCGGACGCTGATCGAGCACGCAGAAGTGGGTGACGCCCGAGTCGAACCATACGTCGAGGATGTCGTGGACTTTCTCGTAAGCCTTCGCCTCGTCACCGAGGATCTCCGCAGGATCGAGCGCGTACCATCCGTCCACGCCGGCGGTCTCGACACGCTGCGCGATCAGTTCCAGCAACTCGGCGCTGCGCGGATGCGGCTCGCCGGTGACCTTGTGCACGAACAACGCGATCGGCACGCCCCAGGTACGCTGCCGGCTGATGCACCAGTCGGGCCGGCCTTCGACCATGCCGGCGATCCGCTCCTCGCCCCAGGCGGGATAGAACTCCACGTCGTGGTGGACGGCGTGCAGCGCATTCGCACGCAGGCCCTTCGCGTCCATCGCGATGAACCACTGCGGCGTGGTACGGAACGCGACCGGCGTGTGGTGCCGCCAGCAGTGCGGGTAGCTGTGCATGATCTTTCCCGACGCCAGCAGCACGCCGCGCTCGCGCAGCATTTCGATGATCGCGTCGTTGGCCTTCCAGATGTGCTGGCCCTCGAAGATCGGCGTGCCCGGCAGGTACACGCCGTTGGCGCCGACCGGATTCAACGCGTTGGCCGGGGTCGCATCCACGATGCCGTATTGCTTGCCGACCGCGAAGTCTTCCGCGCCGTGGCCGGGCGCCGTGTGCACCGCGCCGGTGCCTTCTTCCGCCGACACGTGGTCGCCCAGGATCAGCGGGATTTCGCGATCGTAGAACGGATGCTTCAGGCGCAGGTTCTCGAGCACCGCGCCCTTCGCGCGTCCGAGCACTTGCGCGTGATCTACGCCGTAGCGTGCCAGCATCTTTTCCGCCAACGCTTCGGCGACGACCAGCAATACCCGCTTGCCGCCGCGTGCGGGGCCTTCCACCAGCACGTAGTCGAATTCGGGCCCCAGGGTCACCGCCATGCTGGCCGGCAGCGTCCATGGCGTGGTGGTCCAGATCGGGACGGAGACGATTGTCGCGCCGTCATCGACGGTCACGCCGAACTTTGCGGCCAATGTCTTCGGATCGATCGCATCGTAGGCGACATCGATTGCGGGCGATTGCTTGTCCTGGTATTCGATTTCGGCTTCGGCCAGCGCCGACCCGCAGTCGAAGCACCAATGCACCGGCTTGAAACCGCGGGTCACGTGCCCGTTCGCGTACACGCCCGCGAGCGCGCGCAGGATGTCGGCCTCGTACTGGAAATCCATCGTGCGGTACGGGTGTTCCCAGTCACCCAGCACGCCGAGCCGCTTGAAGTCGCGGTGCTGCACATCGATCTGCTGCGCGGCGTAGTCACGGCAGTGCTGCCGGAACGTTTCCGCGTCGATCTTGTGTCCCACCTTGCCGTACTTCTTCTCGACTGCAATCTCGATCGGCAATCCGTGGCAATCCCAGCCGGGTACGTAGGGCGAGCGGAACCCGGCCATCAGCTTCGCGCGCACCACGATGTCTTTCAGGATCTTGTTGACGGCATGACCCAGGTGGATCTTCCCGTTCGCGTACGGCGGGCCGTCGTGCAGGATGAACGCGTGTTCGCGGCGCGCAGTGCGCCGCTGCAGCTCGGCGTAACGCTGCGCACCTTCCCATCCGGCCAGCATCGCAGGTTCGCGCCTGGCCAGGTCGGCCTTCATCGCGAAGCCGGTCTTGGGAAGGTTGAGGGTGTTCTTGTAGTCGTGCGGCATGGCGTGCGTCGGTTCGGGGGTTGGGAGATCGGGCTCGGGACTGGGAACTGGGGGCTCGGGACTGGGAACTGGGGACTCGGGACTCGGGACTCGAAACTCGGGACTCGGGACTCGGGAACCGGGAACCGGGAACCGGGAAGACTAACAACCTTTCGTCATTCCGGGGCCGTCCGCGGCTTCATCGCAGGCGGAACCCGGAAACCATCTCACCCGGAAAGCGGCGAAGTCCCTGTCGCACACGATCTCGCGTCGACCTGTCCGGGCAAGCTGTTCAAAACTCTCCGTGCCTGTGCTGCATCGCGATCCATCTGGGCGCGCAGCGCAGCCAGGCTCGCGAATTTCTCCTCGTCGCGCAGCCTGGCAACGAATTCGACCCCGATGCGCTGCCCGTACAAGTCGCCCTCGAAATCGAACAAGTGAACTTCCAGCAACGGCTCGCCGCCGGCGGCGATGGTGGGACGCACGCCGAGACTGGCGACCCCGGGCCAGCAATGATCGCCGACGTGCACGCGCACCGCAAAGATGCCGGATACCGGCGATACCCGCTTGCCCAGCCGGAGGTTGGCCGTCGGGTAGCCAAGCTCATGGCCCAGGCGCCGACCGCGCACCACCCGCCCACCGATCGCGAACGGCCGACCAAGCAGTTCCGCCGCATGCGCAAAATCGCCCGAGGCCAGTGCGCCGCGCACGCGCGAGGCCGATACACGCTGCCCGTCGCCATTGGTGACCACATCCAGCACGCGCACTTCATAGGGCCCTTCGCCCTGCATCGCCTCCAGCAACGCCACATCGCCGGTGCGGTTGTGTCCGAAGCGGAAATCGGCGCCCACCCAGATTTCCCGTACCCCCATCCGCGCGACCAGCACATCGCGCACGAAATGTCCCGCACTCATCGCGGCCAGCTCGGCATTGAAGCGCAGCAACAGCAATCGCTCGATGCCCGCGTCGGCAAAGCCGCACAGCTTTTCGCGCAGCGATGACAGCCGTTTGAGCGGAGCGGGCGAGAAATAGCTGCGCGGCAACGGCTCGAAACTCACCGCCGCCGCGAGCAGCCCACACGCTGTCGCCCGCTCGCGGACCTTTGCCAGCAACGCGGCGTGCCCTCGATGCAGGCCATCGAACGCGCCGATGGCAAGCACGCTGCCGCCCGGAGCCAGGCATGGTCCCTCGACATTCCGGTATATCTTGAGCATCGAAAAAGTATATTGGAGCGGCTTTTTTCGTGCGGCCGTCCCCGATGGCTGCCTGCAAGTGGCAAGTAGCCCGGATGAAGCAAAGCGACTGCGTTTGCAGGATTGCAAACGCGAACGGCGGAGCCGGCCCGAAGGGCGAGTGCCACGGATGGCCGAGTCGCCCGAAGGGCGAGTGCCACGGATGGCCGA
>JBOHYV010000128.1:0-6763 GCA_050738135.1 Rhodanobacteraceae bacterium
AGCATGTCCAGCGACAACTCGACCGCGGCAAGGTTGAGCGCGGCGTCGGAATGGCCGGGCGATTCCGCGAGCGCCGCGAGATATTCGTCGCGGGCGCGCGCATCATCGCCGATGGCGTGCAGTGCGTTCGCGAGGTTGTTGCGTACGTCGGCGTCATTCGGATGCTCGCGCGCGGCCTGCTGAAGAATGCTGACCGCCGGACCGGCATCGCCGGATGCGATCAGTGCCGAAGCGTAGTTGCAACGTGCAAGATAGTCGCCGGGCGCGAGGCGCACGGCTTCGCTCAATGCTGCGCGGGCCGCTTGTGTGCGATTGAGCGCCAGCAGGGCCATCCCGTGCAGGCGAGCGGCTTCGGCCGCTTCAGGAAACGCAACGCAGGTCGCCTGCGCGAGCTTTTCCGCGGCAGCGGCATCACGTTCTTCCAGCAGTCGCAGGATTCGTGCGACGTGTTGCCGCAATGCCGGCGACGCGTCGATCCCTGCAGCGTCCGGATTGCTCCGCGCGAGTGGGTCCGTGTACGTCGCGCCATCCCGGCCGACCTTGCCCAGGATACGCGTCAAGCGGGCACCGAGGTCGACAGGATTCGGATTGCTCATGGTGCATCGCCCCGTGATGCCAGCGCTTCGGCATGCGCTTCCCGCGCGAGCGCGCCGGTCAAATCTTCGAGATCGCCATCCAGGATTTGCGGTAACTTGTGCAAGGTCAGGTTGATGCGATGGTCGGTGACGCGCCCCTGCGGGAAATTGTACGTGCGAATGCGTTGGCTGCGGTCACCCGACCCCACCTGCAGTTTGCGGGTGGCAGCCTGCCGTGAAGCCTGCTCCGCGCGCCGGGCATCCAGCAGTCGCGCCTTCAGCAGCGACAGCGCACGCGCGCGGTTCTTGTGCTGGCTGCGTTCGTCCTGGCACTCGACCACGATACCGCTCGGCAGGTGGGTGATGCGGACCGCCGAATCGGTCTTGTTGACGTGCTGGCCGCCCGCGCCGGACGCGCGGAAGGTGTCGATCTTCAAATCTGCGTCACGCACATCCACTTCGGCGATGTCGGCCTGCTCGGGCAGGACTGCGACGGTGGCCGCCGAGGTGTGGAGGCGTCCCGAGGCTTCGGTGGCCGGCACGCGCTGCACGCGGTGGGTGCCCGATTCGAACTTCAGGGCGGCATAGGCGCCGGCGCCCTCGACGCGCGCCACCGCCTCCTTGTAACCGCCGTGCTCGCCCTCATGCGCCGACATCAACTGGGCGTTCCACCCCTTGCGCTCGGCGTAGCGCACGTACATGCGCAACAGGTCGCCCGCGAACAGCGCGGCTTCATCGCCGCCGGTGCCTGCGCGTACCTCGACGAACAGGCTGGCGTCGTCCAGGGGGTCACGCGGTAGCAGCAGGCTCTGCAGGCGCTCGTCGAACCTGGCGACGGCCCTTTCCAGACGTGCGATTTCCTCGCGCGCCAGTTCGCGCAAGTCGGGGTCATCCAGCATTTGGCGCGCATGCGCCAGTTCATCGGTTGCCTTGCGCGACTCGGCGAAGGCCTCGGCAAGCGCCTGGGTCTGCGCGTACTCGCGCGACAACGCGCGGTAGCGCTTGGAATCGCTCGCCGCCTCGGGTTCGGCCAGAAGCAGACCGACCTCGTGGTGGCGTTCCAGCAGTCGTTCGAGGCGGCTCTCCAGTTGCGGCTTCACGTATCGTGCCCGTCCGCGTCGAACAGGCGCGTGGCGGCGTCGAGCAACGCCTGATCGCCGTGTTCGGCGGCGTCGTGCAGGCGCACGCTCGGGGTGTGCAGCAACTTGCCCGTGAGGGTGCGCGCCAGGTAGTCCAGCGCCTCCTCGGGCTTGCCGCCGCGCGCCAGCATGTCCTTCGCGCGTGCCAGTACCTGATCGCGCTGGGCCTCGGCGTTGGCGCGGTACGTACGCAGCGGACGGTCGAATTCGGCGGCGCGTCGCCATGCGAGGTAGCGTTCGACCTGCAGGTCGATGATGGCTTCGGCCTCGCGCACCGATGCTTCGCGCGAGCGTCGGCCGCTTTCGATCGTCTGTTGCAGGTCATCGATGGTGTACAGGAACACATCCGGCAGTTCAGCCGCGGCGGGGTCGATGTCGCGTGGCACCGCAAGGTCGATCAGCAGCATCGGACGCCGGCGCCGCTGGCGCAGCGCTTCGCGCAGCATCGATGCGCCAAGGATCGGCTCGCGACTGGCAGTGGCCGAGATCACGATGTCGGCCTCGGCCAGGTGCTTCGGCAAGTCGGACAGTGCAATTGCATAACCGCCGACCGGGTTCACCAGCGCCTGCGCGGTGTCGACGGTGCGGTTGGCGACGATCAGGCGTTTGACGCCGCGTTCGATCAGGTGCCGCACCGCGAGCTCGATGGTGTCGCCGGCGCCGATCAGCAGCACGCACGACTCACGCAGGGCGGCGAAGGCCTGCTCGACCAGTCGCACCGCGGTGAACGCCACCGAAACAGGCCCGGTGCCAATGCGGGTTTCGCTGCGCACGCGCTTGGCCACCGCGAATGCATTCTGCAACAGGCGGTCCATCGGCGCGTGCAGGGTGTTGGCCGAACGCGCGGCCCGCCAGGCATCCTTCACCTGGCCCAGGATCTGCGGCTCACCCAACACCATCGATTCCAGACCTGTCGCGACGCGAAACACGTGGCGCACGGCGTCGCCATCCATGTGGCGGTACAGGAACTCGTCAAGCCGTCCCGGTGTCATCTGATAGCGGGCGTGCAGCCATGCTTCAGGTGCGTGCTCGGCGCCTTCACTGACGCTGCAGTACAGTTCGGTGCGGTTGCAGGTCGAGAGGATCATGGCCTCATCCACGCCGGGCTGCGCCGCCAGGTCCGCCAGCGCGGGCGGTGTGGCATCGACGTCAATGGCTACCCGTTCACGCACGGTGACCGGTGCTGTGAGATGGTTGAGCCCGAGTGCGATCAGCGGCATGGTGTCGGCAGGTCCACGGCGGCAACAGGCTAAGCTGTCGCATGGAGGCAGTATGAAGAGGCCCGCATTTCCGGTACGAAGTGTGCGAACCCGATCCGAAAAACTCAATAAGCTGGATCCCGGCTCGACGCACGTCCATGCGCCGGCCGGAATGAAGACTTCCTGTCTTCATTTTAGCGCGTTTGCCGTGGCGCTCGCGGTGCTGGCGCTGATTGGGGGGTGCACACAGCTGCCCGCTCGACATGGTCACAGCGCGAAGGCTGTACAACCCTTGGCGCGAATCGATTTGCCGGTAGCAAGCCGAGGCGGCAAGGCGTCTGCCCTGTTGATCGCAGCCGAGTTCGCGCTGCAAGGCAACGATGTTTCCAAGGCTGCGACGGACTATGCCGAAGCTGCGCGGTTGTCAAACGACCCCGACGTCGCCGAGCGTGCATTGCAGCTCGCCCTGGCGACGCGCGATGCCGGCAGCGCCCGGCAGCTGCTGGGCCGCTGGAAGGCCTTGGGTGCGAGCGCCCGCGGGCTCGCGGCAGCAAGTGCCCGGCTCGCGATGTTGCGGGGCGATCGCGTCGGTGCGGAGCGGCAGTTCAACCGCCTGCTGGCTTCCGGCGATGTCGAAGACTGGAAAACCCTGGCCGCATCGCTGATGGCTGCGCGCGACACCGCGCTGGCCGGACGTGTGCTGGAAGATCTGGCGACCCCGGAACGCCTGCCGGCGAACGAAAGCGTATGGGTGGCATTGAGCCAGCTGGGTGAACACCTGGACCGCCACGCGTTCGCGCGCAAGCTTGCCGACGAGGCCGTGCAACGCTTCAACGGTGCCGACAGCATCCGTTGGGCAGCCAACCTGCGCCTGATATCGGGTGATCATGCCGGCGCGCTGGCCCTGTATGCAAAAGGCGTGGCACGGCATCCGGACGATGCCGGTCTTCGACTCGGCTATGCGGCGCTGCTGGGCCACCAAGGTGGTTACTCCAAAGCCCTGAAGGTGCTGTCGTACGGTCCCCAGACCGAAGCAACGTTGTCGGCGCGTGTCGCCTACGCGGCGCGAGCAAAGGATGACGGCGCCTTGCAGCGGCTGTACGCCGAACTGCAACAAGCGCCGTCGTCACGGCGAAGCAACAGCGCGTTCCTTCTGGGGCAGCTTGCCGAATTGCTGAATCACGACCAGCAGGCGCTTGCATGGTATGCCAAGGTCGATCCCGACGGCCGTCACGGGTTCGATGCGCAGGTACGTACTGCGGTGTTGCTGGACAAGGGCGGACAATCCGTGCAGGCGCACGCGTTGGTCGCGCAACTCCAGCAGGATTATGCCGACGATCCCGACCACCTGCGCGCCGCCTGCGAGCTCGGTGCCCAGTTGTATTCGCAGCATGGGGAACACGCCAGGGCCATCGCGGTTTACGACCGGGGGCTGGACACGTTGCCGGGCGATCCCGAGCTGATCTACGACCGTGGCGTGGAGGAAGCCAACGCCGGAAACACCGACGCCGCACTTGCGGATTTTCGCAAGGTACTGGCGCAGAATCCCGACAACATTGATGCGATGAACGCGCTGGGGTTCACGCTGGCGGATGCCAATCGCGATCTGCCGGAAGCAAGGAAACTGCTGCGCAAGGCGCTTGCAGCCAAGCCCGACGCAGCAGCCGTCATGGATTCGTGGGGCTGGTTGCAGTATCGTCTTGGCAATCTCGGCCAAGCCGAAAAGTATCTCCAGCGCGCCTGGGGCCGACAGCGGGATCCCGACATCGGCGTGCATCTGGGCGAGGTGCTGTGGAAGCTGGGGCGGCACCGGCACGCGCGCGAGGTATTCGGCAAGGTGCACAAGCTTGACCCGCACAATACATCACTGTTGCGTGCCGAGCGGCGGCTGTACCCGTGACGTGGCGGTTCGGGTTCGCGGTGCTCGCGACCTGCGCCGGTCTGGTGCTGGCTGCGTGTGCGCCGGTTCCGGTGCGCAAACCCGGTACCCCGGAGCAGCTTGCCGCCCAGGCCGCCCGTGAGCGGCTGCTGGGCGCACAGCGTGACTGGAGCCTTGATGGGCGCTTCGCCGCGTCGGATGGGCACCACGGCGGCAGCGGCGGTTTGACTTGGCAACAAACGGGCCAGCAATTCCGGTTCACGTTGCGTGCGCCGATTACCGGCAAGACCGTGCAGCTTTCGGGCGGACCTGATGGTGTCGTGCTGACCGGGATGGGCAAGCAGCCGCTGGTCGGGCGTGATGCCAGCGACGTGCTCAACGCGGAATTTGGCTGGGACGTGCCGGTGTCGGATCTCGCGTGGTGGGTTCGCGGTCTGCGCGCGCCCGGGCGTCCGGCCGTTCTCACGTTTGGCGCCGACGGCCTCCCGGCCACGCTGGATCAGGATGGTTGGCATGTCGAATACCGTGAGTGGTACGCCGCACGCACCCCGCCGCTGCCGCGCAAGGTGTATGCCAGCCGCGATCCGTATACCGTCAAGGTACACGTCGAACGATGGAGCAACGCCGGCGACACGCTGCCCTGAGGAAAACGTTTGCCGTGCGGGGTATCCAAGCATCTGAATTGACACGAATTGAGCGTCACACGACAATATGCGGCTTTCTGCGCGCGGGGGCGCGGGCCTGCCGGGCTGCGTCCGCTTTCCATCATGGCGCGGCAAAATACCAGGCGCGTTGCGAGGGTGCAGGATATCGGCACACGGATGTACCGCCGCGGAGGTGCAAAGCACCGATGTGGAATGCGTGGCGCAGCTTGGCTGCGACCGCATTCATCGCGCCGTGGCAGGATGCCCGGTCGCGATCAAGTACGAGCGGAGAATTGCGAGTGCGGTACAGGGATGTATCGCCGCGGAAGTGCGAAGCACTGACGCGAGCAAACGTGGCGCGGCTTTGCCGCGACCGTTTGCCATCAGGGCGTGGCAGGATGCCCGCCCTGTACATAATGGGGCGTAGCCAAGCGGTAAGGCACCGGGTTTTGATCCCGGCATTCGCAGGTTCGAATCCTGCCGCCCCAGTGTCCCGGAACCGCAGCATGAACTTCGCACAGATGATCGACTGGGTCTGTCAACGCCATGCCAAGTGGTCGCGCCCCCGGATCAAGTCCGGGGCAGGCTTGGCCGTTTGCCAAGGCAAGAAGAGTGAGGAAGACGTATGTCGATACATCGGCGAGGGATGACACAGCCATGCGGGCAAACGGCCCCGGCCCGAGGGGTTGCGGAAGCAACGCGGTTCACTTGGCACGGCGTTAGCGGGCCCTAGCCACCATGCACAACGCATCCAGTCTGATGTTGTTTTCCGGCAACGCCAACCGCAAGCTTGCGGAGGACGTGGCGCACACCCTCGGTGAGCCGCTGGGCAAGGCCGTGGTCGGCAGATTTTCCGATGGCGAGGTACAGATCGAGATCGACGAGAACGTCCGCAACCAGGACGTGTTCGTGATGCAGTCCACCTGTGCGCCGACGGCGGAGAACCTGATGGAACTGCTGGTGCTGGTGGATGCCTTGAAGCGTGCTTCCGCGGCCAGCGTCACCGCCGTGATCCCGTACTTCGGCTATGCGCGGCAGGACCGGCGCCTGCGCGCGGCACGGGTGCCGATCACGGCGAAAGTCGCCGCACAGTTGATCGACGCCGTCGGCACCGACCGCGTACTGACGGTGGACATCCACGCCGACCAGATCCAGGGTTTTTTCAAGGCCCCGCTGGACAACGTGTACGCCTCGCCGGTGCTGCTGGCCGACATCTGGCGCAAGCACGGCACCGAGGGCGTGACGGTGGTCAGCCCGGACGTGGGCGGCGTGGCGCGCGCGCGCGCGGTGGCGAAACGGCTGGAAGACGCGGATCTCGCGATTATCG
>JBOHYV010000129.1:0-6588 GCA_050738135.1 Rhodanobacteraceae bacterium
TGCTGGAGCCGATCGGGAACATCCCGCCAGCAGAAGCTGAAGCCAACTACTATCGGCAAAGAGCGGGTCTGGCCAAGGCGGCCTGACTCACACCAAACAGCCTCCGGGATTCCCGGGGCGGTTCAGGTCGTGGAGACAAGCGCCTTGTGAGAATCACGCTCGAACCGTAACCCGGAACGCTTACAAACCAAGGCTACACGAATGAGCAAGACACTCGAACTCAAGGTTCCCGACATCGGCGATTTCCAGGACGTGCCGGTGATCGAGGTGATGGTGAAGCCCGGCGACAAAGTCGAAAAGGACCAAGGCCTGGTCACACTGGAATCGGCCAAGGCCACGATGGAAGTGCCGGCATCGAATGCCGGCACCATCAAGGAAGTCAGGGTCAAGGTCGGCGATGACGTCCAGCAAGGCTCGGTGATCGCGGTTGTGGAAACCGAAAGTGCGGCTTCGCCCCCCTCTCCCGCCGGGAGAGGGGCTGGGGGTGAGGATACGCAATCCGCCCAAACCTCCAAGTCCGAAGCAAGCCAACGACCCGGACCCCAAAAAGATCCCGAACCCTCACCCGCCGCTGCGCGGCACCCTCTCCCGGCGGGAGAGGGTGAGGGGACGCGCTTGCGTGATGCCGGGGGCATCACGCGCGGCTCCGAACGGGCGGCCAGGGATGGCCGCACCGGCGCCCCGCACCATGGACGGTTGCCCACCCAAGCCGAATCCAAACCAGCCGGGGAAACCGGCCGCAAGCCGGACATGGAATGCCGGATGCTGGTACTGGGCTCCGGACCCGGCGGCTACAGCGCGGCATTCCGTGCGGCCGACCTCGGCCTCGACACGGTCCTGGTCGAACGCTACGGCACCCTGGGCGGTGTGTGCCTCAATGTCGGCTGCATTCCCTCGAAAGCATTGCTGCATGCGGCCGAAGTGATCGACTCGGCCGCGCTGATGGGCGCGCACGGGATCGAGTTCGGCAAGCCGAAGATCGACCTCGACAAGTTGCGCGACTTCAAGGACAAGACCGTCGGCAAGCTCACCGGTGGTCTCGCCGCGATGGCCAAACAACGCAAGGTGCGTGCGGTGCAAGGCGTCGGCACGTTCGTCTCGCCGCACGAGCTGGAAGTGGTACACGGCAAGGACCGGAAGCTGATCCGCTTCGAGCAGGCCATCATCGCCGCAGGTTCACAAGCCGTGCACCTGCCAATGCTGCCGTGGGACGATCAGCGCGTGATGGATTCCACCGGTGCCCTGGAACTCAAGGACATTCCGAAAAACCTGCTGGTGGTCGGCGGTGGCATCATCGGGCTCGAAATGGCGACGGTGTACCGCTCGCTCGGCAGCGACGTGACCGTGGTCGAGTTCATGGATCAGTTGATGCCGGGTGCCGACGCGGATCTCGTCCGGCCGCTCGCCGCACGACTCAAGACACAAGGCGTCGCGGTGCATCTCAAGACCAGGGTTACCGCAGCGAAAGCCCGGAAGGACGGCATCACCTGCGAGTTCGAGGGCGACAGCATTCCCGGGAAGACAGCCTTCGACCGCGTGCTGGTCGCAGTCGGCCGCAGCGCCAATGGCGACAAGATCGGCGCCGACAAGGCGGGCGTCGCCGTCAGCGAACGCGGCTTGATTCCTGTCGACAGCCAGATGCGCACCAACGCCCCGCACATCTTTGCGATCGGCGACCTGGTGGGTCAGCCGATGCTGGCGCACAAGGCGGTGCACGAGGGACACGCGGCAGCGGAAGCCGCGGCTGGTCAGAAACGTTACTTCGACGCGCGGGTGGTGCCATCGGTCGCCTTCACCGATCCGGAAGTCGCGTGGGTCGGCGTCACCGAGCGCGAAGCGAAGGCAAAGAAGCTCGACGTCGGCGTCGGCAAGTTTCCGTGGGCCGCGTCCGGGCGTGCCTTGGGAATGGATCGCGCGGAAGGCTTCACCAAGCTGATCTACGACAAGGCCAGCCATCGCGTGATCGGCGGCGGCATCGTCGGCGTGCACGCGGGCGATCTCATTTCCGAGGTCGCGCTGGCGATCGAGATGGGCGCCGAGATTGGCGACATCGCACTCACCATCCATCCACACCCGACCCTGGGGGAATCGGTCGGCATGGCCGCGGAAGTGGCCGAAGGCACGATCACCGATTTGTATATTCCCAAGGAGAAGTAAGAAAACCGGGGTCAGAGTGCAGTTTCGTGCAAGGATCCAAGCACCTTGTGCAGCGCAATCGAAACTGCACTCTGACCCCGGTTTTCTAAACTGCACTCTGACCCCGGTTTTCCCGGTTTTCACCTATCGAGGCCGGCCTACGCGGATTCAAACAATGCCGCCTGCGCTTCGTAGCTGTCGCGATCGACGAACCCCGCAACACCGACGCCCACCAGTCGGTAGCGCGTGCGCGCAGGCAGGTCCACGTGCGCCCGCAACGCGCAGGCGATTGCGGCGAGTTCGCGGGCGGAACACGGCCGCTCGGCCGGCGTCACGGTTCGCGTGAGAATCCGGAACTCTGCGGTCTTGAGTTTCAGCACCACGCTGCGCGCGACGCGGCCATGTTCGGCAGAGGCCTCGCACTGGTGCGCGGTCCAGGTTTTTCCTGCCAACCGTTCAATTTGGGGCACAAGTTCGTCCAGCGTCAGATCATGCTCGAAGGTGTCCTCGGACGATATCTGCAAGGTCGGGCGGTCCGGCGTTACCGGCCTCTCGTCGAGACCAAGCGAAAGCTCGTGCAGGCGCCTGCCGAATCGTCCGAAGCGGCGCTCCAGTTCGCCTGCGTCGAACACGCGCAGTTGAGCGACGGCCATGATGTTCAACTCGGCGAGCCTGTGCTGCATCACTTTGCCGACACCGGGCAGGCGTTCGACCGGGAGCGGGGCGAGAAAATCCAGTGCGTCGCGCGGCCGCACCACGAACAGGCCGTCCGGTTTGCGGAAATCCGACGCGATCTTGGCGAGGAACTTGTTGGGCGCGACGCCGGCCGATGCAGTGAGCCGCGTTTCCTCGCGGATCGCGGCGCGGATGGCTTCGGCGACCGCTGTTGCCGACGCCAGGCCCGACTTCGATTCGCTGACATCGAGATATGCCTCGTCCAGCGACAGCGGTTCGAGTAAATCCGTGTGACGCGCGAAGATCTCGCGCACCTGCCGCGAGACCGACTTGTAACGCACGAAGTCTGGCGGCACGAATACGGCATGCGGGCACAGGTGCTCCGCGCGCAGCGCCGGCATCGCCGAATGCACGCCGAACTTGCGGGCTTCGTAGCTCGCCGCGCATACCACCGAGCGCGCACCTTTCCAGGCGACCACGACGGGCCTGCCGCGCAAGGCGGGATCGTCGCGCTGTTCGACCGACGCGTAGAACGCATCCATGTCGACGTGCACGATTTTGCGGAAAGCCGGGGTCAGAGTGCCACTTCGAACGAAATGCATAAAGTTTGCCTGGATCCCTGCACGAAATGGCACTCTGACCCCGGCTTTCCGCGGGACGACGCACTCGATCAGGAAGCCTGCCCTGCCGCATCCGAACTTGCCTTCGGCTTCACCACGAAATGCACGGCGACAATTCCGATTCCATACAACGCCACCATCGGGATCATCAGCAACAGCATCGAAGTAATGTCGGGCGGTGTGATCGCGGCCGCCAGCCCGGCTGCCGCGACCACGACGTAACGCCACCAGCTCTTGAGCTTTTGCACACTCACCAACCCGACGGCGGCAAGGATCACTTCGACCACCGGAATCTCGAAAGACAGGCCGAACCCGAACATCACCAGCGTCACGAAATCGAGGTAATGGGTAATGTCGGTCATCATCTCGACGCCATGCGGGGTGACCGCGGTGAGAAACCGGAACGCCGCCGGCAGCACCAGGAAATAGGCGAAGGCGCATCCGCAATAAAACAGGAAAATCGAGGCCATCAGCAGCGGCCGCGCGAGCCGTTTTTCGTGCCGATACAGGCCGGGGCTTACAAATGCCCACAGCTGGTACGCAATCACGGGGATGTTCACGAACAGCGCGACATAGAACACCAGCTTGAGTGGCGTCAGGAACGGGCTGGCGACCTGCGTCGCGATCAGGTGGGCGCCGTGCGGCAGTCGCATCACCAGCGGTTCGGCCAACCACGCGTACACCCGGTTGGCGAACGGGACCAGGCACACAAACACGATCACCACGCCGGCGACCGCCCTGATCAGGCGCGAGCGCAATTCGATCAGGTGCGAAAAGAGGCCCTGTTCGAGATCAAAGCCCGAATCCTTGTCGGACCCGGTGCCCGGGCCGCGCTCAGGCGTCGCCATCGCGGGCCTCCGCGACCGAGCCGGCATCAACGGACCGGGGTGCCTTCGCAACGTCCGCGATCGTCTTGTTCACCGACGCGTGGGTTGAACGCAAGGCGGCATCGGCCGCGCTGCGCATCGACTCCGCGCGTTCCGCTGCCTCCTTCGCGGCACGCCGTATTTCCTCCATTTCCAGCTCACGCTCGACCTCGCTGCGCACGCTTTCCCACCCGATGCGCAGACGCCTCAGCATCGCGCCCGCCATGCGGGCGGCCTTGGGAAGTTTTTCAGGGCCCAGCACCAGCAGCGCAATAACCGCCACCAGCAGCAGCTTCGTGAAGCTGAGCTCGATCATCGCTGCGCACCCTGTTCAATTGGACGCGTGCTTCGATTCGGTCGAGTCGCGCTGTTCCTGATGTGCAGCGCTGGCAGCTGCCGGCGGATCGGCCTGCAACTTTTCGCCGGCCTTCGCCGGCTTCGCCTCGTCATCCTCATCGTCGCCGTGGAATGCCTTCTTGAACCCGCGCATAGCCTTGCCGAGATCGGGGCCGATCTTGGTCAATTTGCTGGTGCCGAAAATGACCACCACGATTACCAAAAACGCGAGTAAATGCAAAGGGCTGAAAATATCCATGCTGACCTCGTACGGAATTGCGAGCCCGATCGTCGCGGGACGCGACGCGGGGTCTTCCGCTGGTGTCCAGTGTACCGCAGCGCGTTGCCCGCGACCGACCGCGATCGGCTTGCGCTGTGGCAGACTGCACTTAGTTCACCCGAATGCGCAGCAGGATCGCACCCAATGTCCCGCTATGCCGGTTTCGATACCGCACCTGAACAACCAGCCAACCACAAGTCGGCGGTGCTGCTTGTGAACCTCGGCACCCCGGCTGCGCCGACCAGCGACGCGGTGTGCGCTTACCTGGCCGAATTCCTGTCCGACCCGCGCGTCGTCGAGCTTCCGCGCTGGTTGTGGTGGCCGGTACTGCACGGCTATGTTCTGCGCACACGGCCGCGCCGTTCGGCCGAAGCCTACGCCAAGATCTGGCGCGATGACGGCTCGCCGCTGCTGGTGTTCAGCGAACGCCTCGAGCAAGCCGTCAGCTCGGAAATGCTCCAGCGCACCGGCGGCAAGGTGGCGGTCGCACTGGCGATGACCTACGGCGAACCTTCGGTCCGCACTGTCGTCACGGACCTGATGCGAAGCGGCGTGCGCCGCCTGCTGGTGCTGCCATTGTTCCCGCAGTATTCGGCGACTTCCACCGGTGCCGCGTTGGACGCTCTGATGCGCGCGATGCAGGGCCTGCGCTGGATGCCGTCGCTGCGGACCATCGGCGATTACCATGCCGATGCCGGCTACCTCGCCGCGCTCGCTGCCAGCGTGCAGGCGCACTGGGCGCAGCATGGACGCGGCGACAAACTGCTGCTGAGCTTCCACGGCATTCCCGAGAAGTATGCAACGGCCGGCGATCCCTATCCGGATCAGTGTCGGGAAACCGCACGCCGTCTCGGCGATGCGCTCGGTCTGACAGACGATGATTTGCTGGTGACCTTCCAGTCCCGCCTGGGCAGGCACCCGTGGCTGAGGCCTTATACCGACGAGACAATCGAGCAACTTGCGCGACAGGACGTCGATGCGCTCGACGTGCTGTGCCCCGGCTTCGCCGTGGACTGCCTCGAGACGCTGGAGGAGGTCGCGCTGCGCTATCGCACCACCTTTCTCACCAACGGCGGCAAGCAGTTCCGCTACATCCCGGCATTGAACGACAGCATGGCGCACGTCTCCGCATTGGCGGCGATTGCACTGCGGCAACTCGCGGGATGGATCTGAAGCACCGCGGCGCGCCACAGAGGGACAGGTCAAGGAGGACTTGCACCTCCAAGAGTGCGCCCGTGCCAAGCGCACAACGAAAACCCCCGCCTTTCGACGGGGGTTTTCTTCATTTGAAGACCCTGGCAGTGTCCTACTCTCACATGGCGAATGCCACACTACCATCGGCGCTGGTGCGTTTCACTTCCGAGTTCGGGATGGGATCGGGTGGGGCCACACCGCTATGGCCGCCAGGGAAGGGGTGCGATGCGCGCATGGTTGCGCGCGATCAGCATGGGGTCGGGATGTGACGAGTGTTTGATTCTTCGAGCCAAAACGTATCATCGAGGCGTAAAACCGGGGTCAGAGTGCACTTTCTTCTCGTAATCTGCACTTTCACTTGCGCCAGCAAAAGAAAGTGCACTCTGACCCCACTCGTAAACAAACGTCTTGGGGTTATATGGTCAAGCCGCACGGATCATTAGTACGCGTTAGCTCAATGCATTGCTGCACTTCCACACCG
>JBOHYV010000130.1:0-6586 GCA_050738135.1 Rhodanobacteraceae bacterium
GGACCGCACGCCCGGAAGCCGGGATGCCGGCAAGATCGCGCTCGTCCTCGATGTGTTCATGCCATGCATCCGTCGCGTCCAGCACCGCGTTGGAGAACGCGGTCGTGAGCTTGGCGAGCTCGTTGGCAACCTCGCGGAAGCGCGTGCGCGCGGGCTCCTCCAGCGCGACACCGGACAACCTGAAGTCGCGCAACGCCTGTTCGACCAGCGCACGTTCGGCGCGTGTGCGCTGCGCGAAGTCCGGCGCGTCGGCCACCGCCTGCACGGCCGCGCACAGTGCACGGTTCTGGCCCAGCGCACTGGCGAAGTCCGTGATCTTCTCCTCGGCTGCTTCATGGGCCGCGCGCAGGTCGGGCGCATCGGCCACGGCGTGCAGGTGCGACACCGGCGCCCAGGCGCGTGCAAGCCGCTGATCGAGACGTTCCTGTTCCAGCATCACGTGATCGAAGTCGTGTGCCGCGCCAGCCGCCGTCAGCCGCTCGACTCCGGCGCGGTAATCGGCCAGAACCACATCGATCGCGGGCTCCACGTCGGCGGCGCGGATCCTCGAGAACTCGGGCAGGGCGGTGTTGCTCAACAAAGGATTGTCAACGGCCATGTGCGGCTCCTTGGACCGCCCAGCGTGGCGTCCGCACGACACAAAATCAAGTTAGCATCATTGCATGGACACCGCGCCGGCTCCTGACCTCCGTGCATTGCTCAAGCGCACCGCAGTTTTCGGCCACCTGAAATCGCACGAGCTGGACACGTTGCTGCGCGAAATGGCGTGGCTTTGGCTGCCCGGCGGTGCGCCTCTGTATCTGCAGGGTGAGGCGTCCGATGCCCTGTATTTCCTGAAATCCGGAAGCCTTGGCGTCTTCGGCGTACCGCAGATCGGCGGCGCGCCGCGCATGCTGGGGGTGCTGCCCGCGGGCGTGACGCTGGGGGAGGTCGGGCTGATCAGCGGCAAACCGCGCAGTCACGGCGTGCGCGCACTGCGCGATTCCGAAGTGCTGTGCCTGTCGCGGAAAGGATTCGAGAAACTGATCGCGCGGCATCCGCTCGCCATGCTGGGCGCGGCGCAGGTCGCCGTGCAGCACCTGCAAAACGACGGTGATGCCGGTCCGCCGCGCACATTCGCGATCCTCCCATTCGACGCCGACATCGATGCCCACGCATTCGCCGAAGCATTGCGGCGCCAACTGCTGACTTGGGGCGAGTGTCTCGTGATCGGCGCAGAGTCGGGTCGCGGTCGGGATACCGACTGGTTCACCGCACGCGAGGCCGAATCCCGCTTCGTGTTGTACGTCGATGACGCTGATGCGCAGTGGCGCCGCCTGTGCCAACGCCAGGCTGACGCGCTGCTATTGCTGGTCGATGCCGACCATCCGCCGGTCGAATGGCCCTATGAAATCAAGGACCACGCCGCATTGGACGCCGCGTCCTGGCCACACGATCCCAAGGCCACGGTCGAGTACGCCCACCACCGGCCGCGCCATCTGGTACTCAGGCACCCGCAGGGCCGGTTCATCTTCGGCGCTGCCCGCGTCTGGCGTGAGGCATTGGGCCACGCCGAACTGGAGCACCACCACTGGCGCCACGCTGACGACGTCGCGCGACTCGCACGACTGCTGTCCGGCCACAGCACGGGCCTGGTGCTCTCGGGGGGCGGTGCACGCGGCTTCGCCCAGATCGGGGTGGTCCAGGCCCTGCGCGAAAGCGGCATCCCGGTGGACACGGTAGTCGGCACCAGCATCGGCGCGATCATCGGCGCCGGCATCGCCTACGAATGGAATGACGGCAAGCTGCGTGCGGCGTGCCGACGCGCGCTGGTGGACGGCAAACCCTTGAGCGACTGGACCCTGCCGCTGGTGGCGCTGACCCGCGGTGCACGCACCACCATGTTGATGCGCGAAGCTTTCGGCGAAATCGACATCGAAGACCTGCCGATCCGGTTTGCATGCGTGTCGGCCGACCTCACGACCGGCGCCACCGCGGTGCATCGGGAAGGCCTGCTGTGGCGCTGGCTGCGCGCATCCAGTGCGGTGCCAGGCATCCTGCCGCCACTGTTCCACGACCACCACGTTTACGTCGATGGCGCCGTGATCAACAACCTGCCCACCGACGTGCTGGCCGAGGAAACCCACGGCCGGGTGATCGCGGTGGACATCGGCGCCGACGACACCCTGCGCGCCGGCGTGGACGAGGCAGCCTCGCCATCGCTGCCGGTCCTGTGGGCCGAGCGCAAGCGCCGGAACTGGAGGCCCGGCGCGTTCTCGATCCTGGTTCGCGCAGGGATGGTCAATTCCGAATCCGGCAGCGCGCGCCGACGCGAGCTCGCGGACCTGGCGTTGCGGCCGGACATGCGCCCGATCGGGATGTTCGACTGGCACAAATTCGACCGTGCGATAGAGATCGGCTATCGGGCAATGCGCGACGCGCTGCGCAGCGAAGTCCCGCCGGCGCAGCAGCAACAGGAACCGTAGCCGCCGTTCGTTGCGTACCGCGCATGGCGGGTACAAGGAAAACGCCTGCGCGGCGTTGCGGCCATCGGCGTTAGGATGACGGGTTCACGATCGAAGAGAAGCGATGACGGGCCTGCGTGCTTACAAGGGTGTATCCCCGAAACTCGGCGCCCGCGTGTACGTCGATCCTGCCGCCACGGTAATCGGCGATGTGGAGCTCGGCGACGACGTGTCGGTCTGGCCCGGCGCCGTGTTGCGCGGCGACGTCGAGCGCATCCGCATCGGCGCGCGTACCAATGTGCAGGATGGGGCCGTGCTGCACGTGACCCATGACGGCCCGTACACGCCGGGCGGTCATCCGTGCCTGATCGGTGCGGACGTCACCATCGGCCACGCCGCGGTCGTGCACGCCTGCACGATCGACGATTGCTGCCTGATCGGCATGCACGCGACGGTGCTGGACGGCGCGGTGGTGGGGCGCCACGCCTTGGTCGGCGCAGGCGCGCTGATCGCACCCGGCAAAGTGGTCGGCGAAGGCGAATTGTGGATCGGCAACCCCGCGCGCCGCGTACGCAAGCTGAGCGATCGGGAAATCGAGGCGTTGCGTTATTCAGCGCCCCACTACGTCAAACTCAAGGACGATTATCTCGCGAGCTCGTCGTAGGGCGGGCAATGCCCGCCGGTTCGGTCCCACAGCGGCGGACGATGTCCGCCCTACGGGATCTCGTGGTAGGGCGGGCAATGTCCGTCGGTTCGGTCCCACAGCGGCGGACGATGTCCGCGCTACGGACCTCGTGGTAGGGCGGGCAATGCCCGCCGGTTCGGTCCCACAGCGGCGGACGATGTCCGCCCTACGGGGGCGGAGTGCGCAATGCTTCCAGTGCGGCGCCCGTATCCGGCCGCACGCCGTGCCAACGCTCGAACGATGCGGCCGCGGTCTCTATCAGCATGCCGAGTCCGTCCACGGCCTTGGCACAACCCGCTTGCACCGCCCAGTCCGTGAATGGACGCGCCGCCGTTCCATAGCCGAGATCGTAAACAACCGTGCGGGTGTCCACGAGCGACGACGGCAGCGACAGTGTGGCGTGCCGCATGCCCGTGGAGGTCGCGTTGATGATCAGATCAAATCCCCCGCGGCTCCCCAGCTCGTCCCAGCGGCAAACGCTCGCCCACCGGCGCCCACTCAACGCGTCAGCCAGGTCCTGCGCGCGCTCGAAGGTTCGATTGGCGATCACCAGGCTTCGAGCGCCGGCATCCTGCAACGCAAACGCCGCCGCGCGCGCGGCGCCGCCGGCGCCCAGCAGCAACACATCGCATCCGGCCGGATCGGCGCCGACACGGTTTTGCAGATCGGCAAGCATGCCGGCGCCGTCATTGCTCTGCGCTTCGATGCGGCCACCAGGCAAAACCGACAGCAGGTTCGCGACGCCCAGGCGTCGTGCAATCCCGGTGCACACGTCCGCCAGCGCGAATGCAGCGCCCTTGTGTGGCAACGTCACGTTGGCGCCGCGTCCCCCGGCCGCAAAAAAGGCACGCACCGCGGCGGCGAACTCGTCCGGGGCCGCATCGATGGCTTGGTAGTCCAGCGCGATGCCGGTCTGCGACGCAAACAGCGCGTGCAGTCGGGGCGACCACGAGTGCGCGACGGGATGACCGAAAACGGCGTAACGGGGAACAGGCTGAGGCATGGCCTTGATCGAACTCGGAACTCGGAACTCGGAACTCGGAACTCGAAACTCGAAACTCGAAACTCGGGAAGCATAAAGCCTCGGGCCGACGGCGCGAGCACGAAAGCAGACCGGCAGGGCGTCTCGATCCGCGAGACCACCGGCGGGCAAGCTGAGGTTGACACCAAACCCGGAGCCGACCATGTCCCGCCGTCGCATACCCGCCAACGTCGTTGAATCCGACCCGCTGACCCTTGCCGCCGCAACCTGGCTTGCCTGCGGCGTCGTGCTGCTTGGGCTCACTCCGCTGCCTTGGCACGACGCGACATTGGGCTGGTCGCCCGGGTTCTGGCTGCTCGTCGCGCCTTCCCTGCTGCTCGTTGCGAAGCGGATGTGTGTGCAGCGCTTGGCGCTCCAACCCGTGGCATTGCGCGAATCCGAACGTTCCACTCGGAGCGGTTGTCGTGGAAAGCCAGGCCACGGACGGCCGTTCTGGAGTTCACCGACCCGGAGCGCCTGCGCTCGCACTGTCGCCCAGCAACGCAGCGATCAGGGATATCGCAAAAATCATGCCGCGACGCCGTTGCGTTTGGCCTCCATCCGCCTCAGCAATTCGCGCAGGATGCGCTGATACAACTCCCCGCCGAGTTCGGCATCCTCCACCCCCGCGTCGATCGAGGGGTTGTCGTTTACTTCGATCAGCACGGTGCGGTCCTGAACCTCCTTGATGTCCACGCCATACAAGCCGTTGCCGATGGCCACGGATCCGCGCAGCGCCAGCTTGATGACGTCGGATGGCGCGGCGTCGACCGCGAGACATTCGAAGCCGCCCGAGCGTGCGCTGCCGCGTGCGCTGTGGTTGTAGATCTGCCAGTGCCCGCGCGACATGAAATATTTGCACGCGTACAGCGGCTTGCGGTTGAGCACGCCGATCCGCCAGTCGAAATCGGTATACAGGAACTCCTGCGCAATCAGCAGCGCGGTGCTCTGGAAAAGACGTGCCGCCGCCTTCGCCAGTTGCTCGGAATCATCCACTTTCAACACGCCGCGCGAGAACGACCCGTCGGGAATCTTCAGCACCAGCGGGAAGCCCAGCTTGTCGGGCAATTCGCGCAATTGCTTCGAATCCTCGCGAAACAACACTTCGGTGCGCGGCACCGCGAGTTTGTGCGCACGCAGCAGATCATTCAGGTAAATCTTGTTGGTGCAACGCAGGATCGACGTCGGATCATCGACCACCACCATGCCCTCGCGCTCGGCCTTGTGGGAGAAACGGTAGGTGTGGTCGTCGGGCGCGGTGGTTTCACGGATGAACAGGCCATCGTATTCGGCCAGGCGCGGGTAATCGTGCTTGCCGATCGGGTCGACTTCGACACCGAGTTCCTTGCCCGCGGCCACGAATTGCTTGAGCGCCCGCGCATTCGACGGCGGCATCGCCTCGCCGGGATTCACCAGCATCGCGAGGTCGTAGCGAAATTGCTTGCGCGCGCGCGGTTTGCGCCACAGGCGCCTGGAGAAGGCATCCAGCGCCTGCGCGAACGCATCTTCCTGCCCGTCGTCCAGGGTGTGCAGGCCGACCGGCTTGAGCGCACTGATCTGCCACACCCGATCGCGCTCGAACTCGATCCTGAGCAGCGGACACGGGAATGTTTCGAACACCTGCCTCGCGAGATCCTGCAAGGCCGGATACGAGGTGACCCCGAAATACACCAGAATGCCGAGATCGGTGGTGTCCTGGCCCCCCGCCGGCAAAAAATGCGTGAGCTTCTGGTTCAGATCCTCCACGTCGAGGCCATACAGCGCACGCTTGCGCAGGTCGCTGATCGTGCGTACCGAGGGAATCACCCGATGCCCGCGCGCTTCCCCCAGCAACGACACATAGTGACCAATGCCGAGATACTTGTAGTTGCGGCACAAATTGATGACATGGGTGCGCTCGTCGCCGCCGACCGGTTCGCGCAGGTATTGCATCGCGCTGACCACGTTGTCGGACGGGTAGTACGAACCCCAATCCGATGCTTTTTCGACCACGATGACGAGACGGCTCATTGCGATGGTTCCGGATGGATCCCGATCCAGCATCGGGAAGTTGCGCCATGCCGCGCAGGAGGCGCAGTGTCGGCACCCCGGGCCGTAAACGCAAGAGTCATCTCTGGCGGGCGCGGATTCAGGCTTGCACCAGGCCGAACGGCAGGCCTACGCTTGCGCGCATGGCCCCTCGCCCGACCATCGACATCCACCCCGCCAGCCTCGCCGATCTCGATGCCCTGCTCGCACTGGAAAAATCGAGCTTCAAGGACGATCGCATCAGCGGCAGGCAATGGCGACGGCACATTGCCGGCACCGCCGCAACGGTGCTGGTGAGTGGCAGGCCGGGCGCGGCCGATGCGGCGGCGGTGGTGTTCTACCGCGCCGGCGCGCGCAGTGCGCGCCTGTACTCGCTCGCGGTCGCCTCACGCATGCGCGGCGCCGGGC
>JBOHYV010000131.1:0-6555 GCA_050738135.1 Rhodanobacteraceae bacterium
GGCGTACCAGGCCGCGGCGGCGCGGGTTTCATCGTCGCAACCCAGATCCGCCAGCAGCGCATCCGTCTCCGCAACCAGTGCGCGTTCGGCTGCAGGCAGCGCGGCGACCGGCACCCCGAACAAGGAGTCCGCTGGAGTGTTCGATGCATTCATGTGCCGAACGATTGGCGCACAACGGGAGTGCTGTCCAAAGAGATCCAGTCTATTGAATCAGGCCTCGCACGACCATGAACGCCGTGTGCGGGATGTCGTGGCACGTGTGCACTGACAGCATGAAGGCAGCCGGGCTCATGCCCGAGCGTCGCCTTGTCCGACGTGCAGGAACAGCCTTTTGCGGAGAGCGCGTCCGTGGCGACCCACCCGAATCGCCACTTTCAACCTGTCCTTCAGACGGCGCCGGCATGATAATCATGCTGCGGTCTCGGGTTGAGGAATTCCTGAAGTGCTGGAAGTCTGGTTGCCATTGCTGATTTGCGCCGCGCTGAGCGGATCCTGGTATCACGTGCTGCGTTTGCGCGAGCGCGCGGTGGCGCATGCGCGGCAATTGTGCCGTCATCGCAACCTGCAACTTCTCGACGACAGCGTTTCGCTGCACCGCCTGCGTGCGCGCTGGAGACGTGGCACGTTGCATGTGATGCGCGAATACCGCTTCTACACCAGCTCGGGCGGCAACGATCGCCAGACCGCCAGCCTTACCCTGCTGGGCGATCGCGTCGTGAGCGCGAGCCTGTCCGAGCGCGACGGCCCCGGGCACGACGCGCCGGCGCCCTCGCTGCACGTGCTGCACGACGCGCTGCCGTCGACCGATGCCGAAACTGACAGCAAGGTCATCCCGATCAACCGTGCGCGACGGACGCTGCATTGAATTTGCAGGTGTCGCCTGCCGCGACGATTGGGGCGCCGGGAAAAGACACGATGTCGCGCGCTCCCGGGAGAAATGGATTCCGGATCGTGCCCGCCGAGCGGGCTTGTCCGGATGACCAGGTTGTCGCGCCCTGGCTTGCACCGGAAGGCGCTCAGGAGAACCGCTTGAATCCGCACGACGACGCGCTACGCACGCGCAACAATGCAATCTGGATCCCACGTCAGCGGCCATCCATGGCCTGCACGGGATGACGACACCCTGTCGTCACCTCACGACATGCAGACTCGGTTTGCCCGTGGGCCTCGGCTTGCCGGGCTTGCCGTCGGCGGACGCCTCGGTGGTGTCGGTGGCGTCTGCAACCATCGAATCCTGGATGGACGCCGGCACTGCTTGCAGCGGGGATGTCGCCGGCCTGGCAGGCGCAGCACCTGTTGCCTGCGTTCCCGGGGTGCCGGCCGCGGCTTCGGCCAGCAACATCCCTTGCCCGTTTTCGCGTGCATAAATTGCCTGCACCGCCGCAATCGGCACACTGACCGCATGGCTGGCGCCGGCGAAGCGGGCCACGAAGGTGATGGCGTCATTGCCCATTTCCAGGTGCGCCACCGCCCGCGGCGCAAGATTCAGCACCACCCGGCCTTCATTGATCGCCTGCGGAGGAACCTGCAGGCCCGGACATCCGGCATCGGCCACGATGTGTGGCGTGAGGCCGTTGTCACAAATCCACGCGTGGACCGCCCGCAGCAGATACGGGCGATTGGAGGTCATGGCCCGGGTTTCGGTCACAGCTCGCCCAGCATGCGCTCGTCGGCGGTCAGGCTGCGTACGAACCCCTGACTACGGAACAGGCGTTCGCCGTAATCGATGATCGGCTTGGCCTCCTTCGGCAGCGACACGCCCAGCGAAGGCAGGCGCCACACCACCGGAGCCACCAGGCAATCGGCAAGGCTGATTTCCGGGTTGAGGAAGAACTTGGCGGCCTTGAACAGCGGCAGCGCGGTCATCAGATGATCGCGCAGGCGCTTGCGCGCAGCCTCGGCCGCACGGCCGCCGGCGCGGATCGCGGCAACTTCCGGCAGCCAGTCGCGCTCGATGCGCACGCATGCCAGGCGCAGACGTGCACGCGACAGCGGATCAACCGGCATCAGCGGCGGGTGTGGGTAGCGCTCGTCGATGTACTCACACACCACCGCCGGTTCATACAACACCAGATCGCGATCCTGCAGCGTCGGGGTATCGCCGTAGGGATTGATCGACAGCAACTCCTCGTGCGGCCTGCCGGGCGACACCTCGACGCGGTCATAGACCACGCCCTTGGCGGCCAGGACCAGCCGCACGCGGTGTGACTGCACGTCGTCCGGTGCAGTGAACAGGGTCAACACGGTGCGGGTGTGCGCGTTTTGGATCATGTCAGCATCCCCCGTAGGCCTAGCGGCTCTGTCAACACGCCAACTTCGGGCGTGGGTGGCATCGACTGGTGGGCAACACGCCCCCGGTCAATGCACATCCTTCCAGTATGTGCGTTTCAGCATGTACGCGAATCCGGTGAAAATCACCAGATACAGCACCACCCACGCGCCAATGTGGCTGCGCACCAGTTCGTCCGGCCTGGATACATAGCTCAGGAACGCGGTCAGATCACGCACGGCCTGGTCGTACTGTGCCGGCGTCATGCTGCCCGGCTGCGCGAGTTTCAATTCCTTGACCGTGGCAGGTTGTCCGTTGCCAGCCGGATTCATCACCGCGACCTGCTCGCCCTGCAGCTGCCACAACGGGAATGGCATCGCAACGTTCGGAAATACGGTGTTGTTCCAGCCGCTCGACGTGGAAGGGTCGAGGTAGAACGACTTGAGATAGGCTGCGACCCAATCCGCGCCCTTGGCTCCCACCACCAACGTCAGATCGGGCGGCGCCTTGCCGAACCAGTTCTCGGCATCGGCCTCGGGCATGGCCGAGACGATCGGAGCGCCGAACTTGGCTCCGGTGAAGTTCAGGTTGGCCGTCACCTGCTTTTCGGTGAGGCCAAGGCCCGCCGCAAGCTGGTTGTAACGCACGTACTTCAATGAGTGGCAACCGACGCAGTAGTTCATGAACAGGCGCGCGCCGCGTTGCAGCGAACCCTGATCGTGCACGTTGACATTGGCGTCGGGATAGCTGCCGCCCTCCGCCGCCAGCGCGGTGGACGGCGCGGCCAACACTACGGCGAACGCAAGCAACAGCAGGGAGACAGTGCGCACGGAAGCTCGAAAGGTCTTGTCATGCATGCGTAGTCACCCTTTCCGGTACGGGCTTGGTCTTTTCCAACCCGAAGAACGTGTAGACCCACAGGAACACGAAGAACGCGAAATACAGGATCATCAGGATTCGGGCGATCAGGAGATTGGTACTGACGATCGCCTCGGCGTTCGACCCGTAGAGGTAACCCAGCCAGATCGGCATCACGTCGGCGCCGATGGTGCCCAGCAGGATGAAAGCGATCGCGAAGATGGTGATCGCGATCTTGTAGCTGAGGCCCCGGTAGCGGATCGACTTGACCTTGCCGCGATCCAGCCACGGTACCGCGAACAGCGCGATGATCGACGCCGCCAAGGCCAGCACGCCGATGCCCTTGTCCGGAATCGCGCGCAGGATCGCGTAGAACGGCGAGAAGTACCAGACCGGCTTGATGGACAGGGGTGTCACGAGGGGATTGGCCCTGTTCAAGTTGTCGGGTTCGAGGAAAAACCCGCCCACGGTCGGCGCGAAGAAGATGATGATCGCGCAGATGCCCAGGAACACGCCGACGCCGACGAGATCCTTCAAAGTGTAGTAGGGGTGGAACGGGATGCCGTCGGCGGGGGCATTCGGGCTCCAGCGATTGCCCCGGGGCCCGTGCTTGACGTCGACGCCGTCGGGGTTGTTCGAACCCACTTCATGCAACGCGCCGATGTGCAGCACCACCAGCAGCAACAGCACCAGCGGGATGGCCACCACGTGCAAGGCAAAGAACCGGTTCAGGGTGGGCGACCCGGGCACCGCGCCGGGATACGGGAAGGTCCCCAGCAGCCATGTGACCAGTTCACCGCCGATCCACGGCACCGCGCTGAACAGGTTGGTGATGACCTTGGCGCCCCAGTACGACATGTTGCCCCACGGCAACACGTAGCCCATGAAGGCCTCGGCCATCAGGGCGAGGAAGATGAGCATGCCCATCGACCACACCAGCTCGCGCGGTTTCTTGTACGAACCGTACATCAGGCCGCGGAACATGTGCAGGTAGATCACGATGAAGAACATCGAGGCGCCGACTTCGTGCATGTAGCGCACCAGCCAGCCCCAGCTCACGTCGCGCATGATGTAGCGCACGGAGTCGAACGCGCCGGCCGCCGTCGGGGTGTAGAACATCGTCAGGAAAATGCCGGTGACGATCTGGTTCACCAACACCAGCAGCGCCAGCGAGCCGAAGTAGTACATGAAGTTGAAGTTTTTCGGCGCGTAATACTCCGTCATGTGTTTCTTGTAGGCCGCGTCAAGTCCCGGCGTGCGCTCGTTGAACCACTGCGTGAGTGCGCTCATGCCGCAGCTCCTTTCAAAGGCCCTTCCAGCGGTCCGTTCAATTGCGGGGATCCATTCGGAGGATCGACGCCTATCATCACGTGGGTGTCATCGATCCAGTGGTACGGCATGACCACCATGTTGAGCGGCGCCGGCACCCCCTTGTAAACACGGGCCGACAGGTCGTAGCGCGAATGGTGGCAGGGACAGTAAAAGCCGCCCTTCCATTCCGGGTCCCACGGCTCAGGCTTGACCGCGCCTTCGAAATCGGGGACGCAGCCGAGATGCGTGCAAATGTCGACGAAGACCAGCCACTCCTTGCGGATGGAGCGGTACATGTTCTGACAGTACTTGGGCTGCTGCGGCTGTTTGCAATCGGGATCGCGGAGGCGCGGATCCTGGGCCTTCAGCCACTTCAACTGGCCCGGGGTGCGGTTGATGATGTCGATGGGCTGCTTCTGCCAGCCGATCTGCAACATCTGACCCGGTTCGATCTTGCTGACATCCACCTTGACAGGGGCGCCCGCCGCCTGAGCCCTTGCACTCGGCATCCACGTCTCCACGAAAGGAATCATCGTGAGACACAGCCCCGCGCCACCGATCACGGCGGTGGACGCGGTCAGGAACCTGCGCCGGTTCTTGTTGATTTTTTCGTCCGCCATCAGCCTCTCCGCACTGCCTGCCATCACGGCCCTTGAACTGCACCGTGGTCGATGTTGTCCGAGCCACACGGTATGGGAACGGCGCTGCCACAGCCGCAGCCCGGTCGTCCTTGGGGCCCCAAAATCGTGTTAGTTTAGCGTTCGCCTCCGTGGCGCACAATCCAACCGCGCTCCACCAGGCCCGCGCCCCATGCTTCGCAAGCTTCGCCCGCTCCTGTTCATCCTGCAATTCGTGGTGGTGGGCCTCGCCATTGCCTTTCTGATCAGTGTCGCATGGCCGGGAGCCGGGGGGCGTCTGCGTGATGGCCTGCACGGGAAACGGCCCGTCACGTCGGCCGGGCAGCCCTCCCCCGGTGGCGGGCCGGCTTCAGGGCCATCCTCGTACGCCGACGCCGTTACCAGGGCCGCGCCTGCGGTGGTGAACATTTACGCCGACAAGGTCGTGACCGAACGCCCGATGGCGGTCTTTCCGGATCCCGTCCTGCAGCGCTTGTGGAACGGGATGGCGGGGCCGGCGCTGAAACGCCGTGAACAAAGCCTGGGCTCCGGGGTGATTTTCACCGCCGACGGTTACGTGCTCACCAACAACCATGTCATCGCCGGCGCCGACGACATCCAGGTGGTGCTGCACAATGGCCGGGTTGCACACGCCCGCGTGGTTGGTACCGATCCCGATACCGATCTCGCGGTGCTGAAGATCGACGCCGGAACCCTGCCCACGGTACAGGTCGATCCGAAACCGCCTCGGGTGGGCGACGTGGTGCTGGCGATCGGCAATCCGTTCGGGATCGGCCAGACGGTGACCATGGGCATCGTCAGCGCCCTGCAGAGGCAGTTGAGTCTCTCGCCGTTCGAGGATTTCATCCAGACCGACGCGGCCATCAATTCGGGCAACTCCGGCGGCGCGCTGATCAATGCCGAAGGCGAACTGGTCGGCATCAATACCGCGATGTTCGATCGCGACGCCGGCGCACAGGGCATCGGCTTCGCGATCCCCGTGCGCACGGCAAAGCGGGTGCTGGAGCAGATCGTCGAGCACGGCCGTGTGGTGCGCGGATGGCTGGGCGTACAGGTCGGCAACGTGATGGTGTCGGCGAACTCCGGCCTGCCGGCCGCCGCGCGCGGCGCCATGGTGATGGACGTTTATCCGGGCGGTCCGGCTGCACAAGCGGGACTGCAGCCCGGCGATGTCCTGCTGAAGCTGGGCAAGCAGCCGATCATCAATCCCACCGACCTGCGCACCCGCGAGGCGGAAATGGCGCCCGGCAGCAAGGTCGAGGTTTCCGGCTTGCGCGCCGGCGAGCCCTTCCACGCCGAAGTGGTGCTGGCCCAGAGGCCGAACATCAGGCCGCCCAATCGGAATGGCTGAAGGATTTCTTGTGCGGTCATCGCTGACCGTTGCTCCGTCGCGGCACGTGTAGGGCGGACACTGTCCGCCGCATACCGACAACGGCGGGCAATGCCCGCCCTGCCAAACGGCGCTTCAAGAAGGCCTCA
>JBOHYV010000132.1:0-6535 GCA_050738135.1 Rhodanobacteraceae bacterium
CGTATCCGGGCCCCGACAGCCTGTACCAACCCGCGGTCAACATCCCGCTGGGCACGCAGTATCTCGCGCATCTCGCGGCGCGCTTCAATGGCAGCCCGTGGCTGGCTTCGGCCGCGTACAACGCCGGCCCCGGCAATGCCGAACGCTGGGTGGACTCGCGCGGCAATCTCGACCCGGAAACTTTCATGTTCACGATTCCGTTCAACGAAACCCGCGCCTACGTGACCCGCGTGCTGTCGTTCGCGACAATCTACGACTGGCGCCTGCACGGCGCGCCCGTCCCGGTATCCTCACGCATGCCGGCGATCGGCACGCCGTACGATCCGACGGCCGATCCCGAGCGCAAGCAGGTGACATGCCGGGCGCAAACCGCACCGTCCGCGGCGCCGGCGGCTTCGATCCGTGCGCCGGCCTCCGCTTCCGCAGAGAGTATCCAACCATGAGTTCGCGACGCTACGTTGTCCTCGGCGGCACCGGCTTCATCGGCAGCCATCTTCTCGGCGTGCTGGCTTCCGTCGATTGCCGCGTCACGGTCCTCAGCCGCAACCGCGAGCAGCGGCGCGCGATCAACGTGCTGCCGAACGTGCGCACCGTCAGCGTGGACGTGTATGACCGCGCGGTGCTGGAAAAGCACCTCGCAGGCCACGACGCGGTCGTGAACATGGTTGGCATCCTCAACGAAACCGGCGGCGCCAGCTTCACCCACGCGCACGTGGATCTCACCGCCACGCTGATCGCGGCCTGCCGCCAGGTCGGCATCCGCCGCTTCCACCAGATGAGCTCGCTGAACGCCGGCGAGCGCGCATCGAAATACCTGAAGACACGCGGCGAGGCCGAAGCACAGGTGCGCAACTCCGGCCTGGCCTGGACGATCTACCGGCCGAGCGTGGTCTATGGCGCGAACGACGGCCTGGTTTTCCGATTCCTCAAGCTGCTGAAGCTCGGCCCGGTATTGCCGCTGGCCCAACCGCACGCGAAATTCGCGCCTGCGTACGTGGGCGATGTCGCGTCCGCCATCGCGGGCTGCCTCGTCGAGCGCAAGGGCATCGGCAAGATCTTCGAACTGTACGGCCCGGATACGCTCGAGCTGCTCCAGATCGTGCGCATGGTCCGCGATGCCGCGGGCCTGCGTCGCATCCTGCTGCCACTGCCCGCCGCGCTTGGCCGGTTGCAGGCGATGGCCGCCGAGCTGATCCCGGGCAAACCCTTTTCACGCGACAACTTCAATTCGCTCAAGCTGGATTCGGTCGGCACGCGTGACGGTTTCAGCGAACTCGGCATCGTGCCGCGACGTTTCGCGGCGATGCTGCCGGTGCTGCTGGGCGATTATTCGCGCACGCGCCGGTTCAATGAAGCGCGCCTGACCCAGGGCGCCTGAAGCCATGCCGACCGCACATCGCGTCTATCTGGTCGGAGGCGCGGTGCGCGACCAACTGCTCGGCCGCGCGCACTACGACCGCGATTACGTGGTGGTCGGCGCAACACCCGACGACATGCTGGCCCAGGGCTACAAACCCGTCGGCAAGGATTTCCCCGTGTTCCTGCACCCCGACACCGGCGAGGAATACGCGTTGGCGCGCACCGAACGCAAAACCGGGCCGGGCTACCACGGCTTCACCTTCCACGCCGCGCCCGACGTGACGCTGGAGCAGGATCTCGTGCGCCGCGACCTCACCATCAACGCGATGGCGCGCGACGAAGCCGGCGCATTGGTCGACCCGCATGGCGGCGGGCGGGATCTGCGCGACAAGTTGTTGCGGCACGTGTCACCGGCATTCGCCGAAGACCCGGTGCGCATCCTGCGCGTCGCGCGCTTCCTCGCGCGTTACGCTCCGCTGGGTTTCCGCATCGCCGACGAAACCATGGCGCTGATGCGCGCGATGGTCGCGCACGGCGAAGCCGCGCATCTGGTGCCCGAACGGGTGTGGGCCGAAACCCGCAAGGCCCTGGCCGAACCTCAGCCCTCGGCATTCGTGCGCAGCTTGCGCGAATGCGGCGCGCTGGCGGTGCTGTTTCCGGAGATCGACGCGCTGTACGGCGTACCGCAAAGTCCGCAGCATCACCCCGAAGTCGATTGCGGTGCGCACCTCGAGCGGGTGCTCGACCAGTGCGCGCAACTTGCGCCGGGCGACAACCTCGCCGGTTTCTGCGCGCTCACCCACGATCTCGGCAAGGCGCTGACGCCCGAAGACGAATTGCCGCGCCACATCGCCCACGAACATCGCGGCCTGGAACCGCTCGCGGCATTGTGCGAGCGCCTGAAAGTGCCGACCGAACACGCGCAGCTCGCCGCACTCACTTGCCGGCATCACCTCGATGCGCACCGCGCGTTGCAGCTGAAACCCGCCACCGTGCTGGCGCTGCTGGAGTCCTTCGACGTGTTCCGGCGTCCCGAACGGCTGGACCCGTTCCTCGTCGCCTGCACCGCCGACAAGCGCGGCCGCCTGCACCATGAAGACGATGCCTATCCGCAGGCGGATTTCCTGCGCGAAGCCCGCCAAGCCGCGCGCGACGTCACCGCGCAACCCTTCATCGATCAGGGCTTCACCGGCACTGCGATCGGCGAAGCGATGCGGCGCGCGCGTATTGCCGCGATCGCGGCACTGCCGCGCGATTAGGAAGGTCTGTCAATCCGCCTCATCGTCATTCCCGCGCAGGCGGGAATCCAGTGTCTTTCTGGTAACGCGTTGTAGTTCAAAGACACTGAATCCCGGATATGCTTAGCGATTCCGGAATGACCTGCAAAACCAGGTTTGCTACCGCAACGGCCGGCTTACGCAGACGCCGCGGCCTTCATGCGCCCGCCAGCACCGCCGCCGCACAGGAAAGGCGCTTGACCCGGTACGCCACGCGACGAGGCTTGGGCTGATCGAGTGGGACCGCCGGCTCGGCGCTTCGGCCCGGGTCGATATCGTAGCGAGCCTTCAGGAAGCCCGCGATCGGCGAGCCACGCAGCTGCTCCGGCTCGAACGCGAAGCGCTGCGAGAACGCACTGCGGGGTATCGGGTTATCGCGCGCATCGGCGAGGCCCCGCGGCAACGAATCTTGCGCCAGCAGCTCGGGAAGACGACAGCGCAAGGCAACCACCGGGTTGTTTCGCACCAGCGGGTAGCTGGTCGGCGGCGCGAATTCCTCGAAGCCGTAACAGCGCGCATAGAACTGGGCATGCCGCGGGTGCACCCCGATCACCACGTCGTTCACGTCGTTGTGCAGACCATAGTGCGTTGCCCAGCGCATCATGACGAACAGAGCCTTCATTCCGCGCGCGGCACTCTGGCGGCGATCCGCCAGCATCCCGATCTCCAGCAGACGGCGCCCGTTGCGCCGCAGTCGATCCAGATACGGCGCATACACGCTGTCCAGCGCCAGCCCACCAGGATTATCGAGGGCCAGGGTCATCGTATAGCCGACATCCGGTCCCTCCGGGCCCCACAATACACATGCATGCTTTCCCACGGCAGCGGGAACGGCATGTACGCCAAACGGATTTGCGTCGATCAACCCCATTTGCGAGTAGCGGTTGTAGACCAGCCGCCAGGCCGATGCCACTTGTTCGAGGCTGGTTGCGCACGAGCATGGAGGTTCGCTGCTGCGCAGGGCGGGGCGCGCGAGACGCGCCGTGATGTCAACAATCCCGGGCGCCGAAATATTCGAGTTCATGGTGCAGTGGCCGATCTTGCAAGGCTCGCCATTCCCTTGACCACATCGACATTGGCCCCGCATTGCCGGCGTCGACCGTAACGGACGAGTCGGTGCTTCCGTGAGCGCGTCATCGAAACTCGATCGGTCACTCGACATGACTGATCGAGCACGAAGTGTTGCAGATGATCGGCGTACGTCAAGCCCAAAATTTCGCAATCGATCCTGTTCAGTTTGATGTCGCTGGCGGTGCGCGCGACGGTTGCGGGAACGACCGCGAGGTGCGCGGCGAACACGTGTCGAAATTCGACAATGCTTCGCACGACGCACGACGAATGTACGCCGCGATTCCGCGTGAACCTTGGCCAAATCCGGCTTTGCCGGCTGTCGGAAACTTTCATGACTGAACTACTCAACTTTGCCAAGCGCACCGCGGGCGGGTTTATTCCCCGCAGTCACGCAAAAGACGATCAATCCATTTGAGGCGCTGATGTGGCCCCTTTGTTACATTTTGTAACGTCAATCGGTTCAGTGGTGTGAACCACGTCTGAATACCTCAATCCGATATACGCGAATTCGACACGTGGCTCCGATCTGCCGACGCGCCTTAGTGCGTGCCGCGATCACCGCGTATAGTCCAATCCGTTGCATGGAACGGATGCGAACCGTGAACCGGGACACGAAAGCAGGCATTCTGCGCGCGGGCATCGCCGCGCCCTCGGCCGACAATTCGCAGCCGTGGCGATTTGCGTGGAGCGGCGACGATCTGGATCTCCGGATCGATGCGGAGCGCAGCGGCCGCGTATCCGATACCCGCCATGTCCTCAGCGATCTGGCCGCCGGCGCGTGCCTGGAAAACATGCTCGTCCACGCGCGGTCGCGCGGATTGGTGGCGGATCTGCAAACCTTCCCGCAGGACAGCGACGAACTGCGGGTCGCGCGCATCCGTTGGCGGCACGATCCCGGGTGCGACCCGGAGCCCTTGGCTGCCGCCATCGAGCAGCGCCACACCGACCGCAGCTTTCCCTGGCGAGGGCCGATCACCCCCGATACGCGGGCGCATCTGGATGCCCAGGCCCGGTCGATACCGGGGCCACGGCTCTGGTGGCCGCAGACGCCGCGTGAAAAAAGAACCGCGCTGACCGTCATCAGGCAGGCCGAAAGCCTGCGCTTCAGGAGCCCAACACTGCATGCGGAACTGTTCTCGAGCATCCGCTTTTCAGCAGGCTGGCAGGCCGCCTGCGAGGAAGGTCTCGCCCCGGCAACGCTGGCCGTGGAATCGCCGATGCGCCCGGTGTTTCAGGCAATGCGCCGTCCTGCCGTGATGGCCGTGTTCAACCGGCTGGGCGCGGCGTCGATGCTGGGATGGCGCTCGGCCTGGCTGCCGATCCGGCTGTCACCCGGTCTGTGTCTCATCGTGATTCCGTCCACCACGCGATCCGACGTGCTCGCAGGGGGTCGCGCATTGCAACGGGTGTGGCTTCAGGCCACCCTGGACGGACTGTCGGTACAGCCGTACGCGGCGGCAGGCGTGCTCGGGCTCGGGTTCGTGCCCATCGAATCGGCCTTCCGGCAGCCGCTCTCGCGTCTGGATTCTTCCCTCGGCGAGCTGTGTGGGCCGGGACACGGACTCGTGTTCCTGCGGCTTGGTCATGCGAGGTCTGCACCACGCGCCCGCAGCGGGCGTCGCGCGCTCGCAAGTTTCGGCGTGTTCGAATAAATAATCGGCGGATACCCGGTTCGTGGACGTGATCACGAGGCGCCGCGCGACCGGACCGCTGCAAGGGCCACGGCCCTGGGTGAACCAAACGCGCGCAGGCGCCGCCCCGGCTCGCGGCAACCGAAATGTAAACTTGCGTCGGGATTCCTTACAGGTACGGTTTGCGGCCGGCACCGTCCGACAAGTTCCGCAGAAACAAGCGATTACGAACAGGCCACCGCCCCGTACCGCGGCACGCTGTCGAAATACCTTACAGATTTGAAGCGATTCCGGCGGGGTTTTTTGCTATAATTTAAACGCAATCAATAGCTTGCATTCATGGCACGCTAAATGCTTTTACAACAGCGAGGGCCATGCCGCCCGTGTCCCAGTACCGCCCTGGTCATTTGAATGGAATCTCTGGAGGAACAAAAAATGTTGACTAAGAAAAGCATTGGAATCGCACTCGTATGCGCGCTGGCGCTGGGTGCAAGTGGAGCGGCGCTTGCAACGACCATCACGTTGGACGGCGTCACTTGGGATACCAGCAGCCCGGCCGACCTGAACATCCAATCACTCAACTTGCGCGAAACCGAGATTGCAGGCGTCGGTGACGTGCTGAACGGCTACGGGCAGATCGGCTCGATAAACGGGATCAACAGTTTCTGTTCGAGTTGCGATCTCACCTTCACCTTCACGTACACGGTGTCGAGCTTGGGCACCAGCGGCAGCGGAAACCCGCAGGCCGTATTCGACAATGGATCCATCCAGCTCTACGTCAGCCCCAACAATCCTGACGGCAGCGGTACCTACAGCGAGTTTGATCCGACCACGGCCAGCTTGGGCACGAAGTGGCTGACCTTGACGGGTCACACGGGTGAGCTTTCCGGTTTTGTGGACGCTGACGGGAATCCGATCCAGGGGCAGCTTTTCTCGAACATCACCGGAACAGTCTCGAATCCCCTAGAGGGCTCCGGCGGACACGGCTTCCTGGACGCGACCGGAGGCCCAGCGGCCCAGTACATGGATAGCAACACCATCGCCGACGGACTGGGCGGTTTCGCGGACTTTTCGATCAATTCGTCATTCCTGGTTCAACCCCTCAAGGGGTGTGGGAGCACGCCCACAACCGATCTGGATATATCCTGCAGCTATCCGATTTCGGGAACAGCCCTGCAGATCGGCGCGTCGAAGATG
>JBOHYV010000133.1:0-6506 GCA_050738135.1 Rhodanobacteraceae bacterium
GGATTTCTTGTGCGGTCATCGCTGACCGTTGCTCCGTCGCGGCACGTGTAGGGCGGACACTGTCCGCCGCATACCGACAACGGCGGGCAATGCCCGCCCTGCCAAACGGCGCTTCAAGAAGGCCTCACTCAATAGCGGATCAGTGCGTGCAGTGGCACCTTCGCAGGCCAGCGGTCGCGGCCGTGCAGGAAGGCCAGCTCGATCACCACCGCGGCGCCCGCGACTTCGGCACCGACTGCGCGTGCCAGTTCCAGCGCGGCCGCCAGCGTGCCGCCGGTCGCCAACACGTCGTCGACCAGCACCACGCGCGCGCCGGTCGCCAACGCGTCGGCATGGACTTCCAGCCGCGCGGCGCCATATTCGAGCTGGAAGTCGATGCCTCGCGTCGCCGCCGGCAGCTTGCCGGCCTTGCGCAACGGCACGAAGCCGACGTCCAGCGCCTGCGCCAACGCCGCTCCGAATATGAAACCACGCGCCTCGACACCGCATACTGCGTCGAGTCCGGTTGAACGCCACGGTGCAGCCAGCGCGCCGATGCATTCACGAAACGCGCCCGCGTCGGCGAGCAGGGGCGTGATGTCCTTGAACAGCACGCCGGGTAAGGGGAAATCGGGTACGTCGCGGATGCGTGAGGCCAGACGATCGCGCACGGCGGCATCGGGTTCCTGGATGGTCGTGGCCGCGTTCAACCCGGCGCGGGCTTCAGTCGCAGCGGCGGCACCGGAGCGTCCTCGCGTTCGGCAGAAGGCGCGCACAGCATCTCCACAATTTCGCGCACCACCGGTTCGGCGGCCTCCACGGCGATATCGGGCACGCTCACGCTCAGGAAGTCCCGCGCCGGCAACTGGCCCATTCCGCCGATCAGATACTCGCCATTGACGAAGGCCGGAATGCCGGCCTGCTCCAGCGCATCCTTGACCAAGTGCGCATCGACGATGCCTTCGGCGTGGTAAACGACTCGCATGGCTTCACGCTAGCACATTTTTTGCGATCGTCCATGATCGCTGCTCCATGGGTGCCCGGTCATCCGGCCGGACAGTGACTGCCTCGTATACGCTCCGATAGTGCGCTCGGGCAATTGACGGCGAGCAACCACCGTGGTGCGGGCGCCGGGCCGGCCGTCCTTGGCCGGGCGCTCAGTCGGGCACGCGATGCCACCGGCATCGCGTAAGCGCCGGACTTCGCCCCGATTTTCCACAACAGCCGCTCCAAATGAGCGCGCCACAGCAAGCGCTTTCCCGAACGCCTCGTTAAACTTCGCACTTGATCTTCGTTGGAAGCATCCATGGCGGACGAACATGCCCCCGTCGTCACCAATTTCATCCGCCAGATCGTGCTGGCCGACCGCGAGGCGGGGCGGCTTGGCGGTGTCCCGAAAACGCGCTTTCCGCCGGAGCCGAATGGGCATCTCCACCTTGGCCACGCCAAGGCGATCTGCCTCGACTTCGGCATCGCGCGCGAGTTCGGCGGTACCTGCAACCTGCGCCTGGATGACACCAATCCCGGCAAGGAAGACCCGGCCTTCGTCGAGGGCATCAAGGATGCCGTGCGCTGGCTGGGCTTCGATTGGAGCGAGCTGCGCCACGCTTCCGACTACTTCGAGGTGCTCTACCGCGCCGCGTTGAAATTGATCGGGGACGGCAAGGCCTACGTGGATGATCTGCACGCCGAACAGGTACGCGAATACCGCGGCACGCTGACCGAACCCGGCCGCGATTCGCCCTATCGCACCCGCACGGTCGCGGAGAACCTCGACCTGTTCAAGCGCATGCGCGCGGGCGAGTTCACGGATGGCTCACGCACCCTGCGTGCGAAGATCGACATGGCATCGGGCAACATCAACCTGCGCGATCCGGCGCTGTACCGCATCCGGAAAGTGACGCACCAGAACACCGGCGACGCGTGGCCGATCTACCCGATGTACGACTTCGCGCATTCGCTCTCCGACGCACTGGAAGGCATCACCCATTCGTTCTGCACGCTGGAGTTCGAGGATCACCGCCCGCTGTACGACTGGTGCGTGGACAACGTCGATCTGCCGAACCACCCTGGCCTTTGGCAGACGCTGGTGGAGAAAGGATTGCGTACCGCGCCTTCCAAACCGCGCCAGGTCGAATTCGCACGCGGCAATCTTTCCTGCACCGTGATGAGCAAACGGAAGCTGTCGGAACTGGTCAACCACGGGCTCGTCGATGGCTGGGATGATCCACGCATGCCGACGCTGGCCGGCGTGCGTCGACGCGGTTTCACCGCCGCCGCAATCCGCAGTTTCTGGGAGCGCGCGGGGATTTCCAAGCAGAACAGCGTGATCGACTACGGCGTACTGGAAGCCCGCGTGCGCGACGATCTCGACGCGCACGCGCCGCGGCGGATGGCGGTACTGGACCCGTTGAAGCTCACCATCACGAACCTGCCCGGGACCCACGCGGAGAGCCTCTCGCTTGCGAATCATCCGAAGGATTCATCCCTCGGCAGCCGCGAGGTCCCCTTCGCGCGCGAACTGCTGATCGAACGTGAGGACTTTTCGGAAGCGCCACCGAAGGGTTTCAAGCGACTCGTTGCCGGCGGCGAGGTGCGCCTGCGTGGCGTGGGCATCGTGCATTGCGACGACATCGTCAAGGATGCGTCCGGCAACGTCGTCGAACTTCGCTGTACGCTGGATCCCGAGTCGCGTCACGGCATGGAGGGCGCCAACCGGAAGGTCAAGGGCACCATCCAGTGGGTCAGTGCACGTCACGCCATGGAAGCCGAGGTGCACCTGTACGACCGGCTGTTCGACATAGCAAATCCCGATGAAGATGCTGACGGCAAGACCTGGCTGGATCACCTGAACCCGGACTCGCGCCGCAGCATGCGCGGGTTTCTGGAACCTTCATTGCGCGACGCGGAGCCGGAACAGCATTTCCAGTTCGAGCGCACGGGCTATTTCGTTGCCGATCGCCACGACCACTCGCACGAGCGACCCGTGTTCAACCGGACGGTCACCCTGCGCGACAGCTGGTCACAAAACGCGCACTGAGGCGCCGATGCACGATCGCGCACCACGCGCGAACCGGTCATAAAGCCGGCGGGGCACAGAACGCATCCTGAAAGCACTCCATCCAATGCGCGTCCTGTGGCGGGACGGTCAACAACACGGCACAACGCGACATTCCGGATTGCCGACATCAAAGCTTCAGTCTGGACATGCCAGCGTTCGAACCATGGACGGGCGCGACTCCATGGATCATCCCCCGACGCTTCCCGCATGAATCACGGGTGTTGCGGATTTCGCTCGCGCCTTCGTCGACATCGATGCGCAGATCGCGCTTGCAATCCAGCTGGCGCGCTCGAATGTGCTGCACGCCACCGGCGGCCCCTTCGGCGCCGCGATTTTCGACGATGCCGGGACGTTGATTGCAGCCGGCGTCAATCGGGGGGAATCGCTCAAATCATCGCTGGCGCATGCCGAAATCATCGCGCTGGCCGCGGCGCAGCAGAAGCTCGGGCGCGCACGCCTGAACGAAGATTGTCGCCGTTACACGCTCGCGACATGCGCACAGCCCTGCTGCCAGTGCTATGGCGCGGTCGTTTGGGCAGGCATCGATCAACTGCTGATCGCAGCGCGCGCCGAAGATACCGAGTCGCTGACGGGGTTCGACGAGGGTCCGCTGCCGGCCGACTGGATCACCGAACTCGAGCGGCGCGAATCCGTGTGGTGCGCAACCTTCGCCGCGACGACGCACGCGCGGTGCTCAACGACCACGGCTCGCGGGGTGGCCCCCGTTATTGAGTGAGTCCCGCAGCAAACCCACGTGTTTCGCGCGTCGCACGCGACCGGTTATCCTTTTTGTTGCCCCTTCTTGAACCGGCCCTCCCGCCCATGAGTCGATTGCGCGCCTTCATTCCGCTGCTGATCCTGATTGCGATCGGCGTGGCGGTGGGTGCAAGCGGCATGCTGCAGCATCTCTCGCCCCACCACATCATGGCCGAACAGGCGGAGTGGTCACGAAACATCGCGAGCCATCCCGCACTCGCGTATGTCGTGTATATCGGAGTGCTGACACTTTCGATAGCCACCGCGATGCCAGGCCCCCTGCTGATCATCATCGCGGGCGGCATGCTGTTCGGCATGGGCACGGCCATCGGCCTGTCACTGGTCGGGGAGGTGCTGGGATCGCTGTTGCTGTTTTTTGCGGCGCGCCATGCGTTTGGCGCAGGCAAGCGACCGCCGCCGAAGTTTGTCGAAAGCGTGCGCCAAGGTTATCAAACGAACCCGGTTTCCTACACGCTGTTCCTGCGCTTCGTACCGCTGTTTCCGTTCGGTGGCGTCACCGTGGCACTGGCGTGGCTACGCTGCCCGGTATGGCTGTTTACCCTGGCTACGGCGCTGGGCGGCGTAATCATGCTGGTGTTCGAAACCGCAATAGGTGCGGGACTCAGCCAGTCGATCGCCGCAGGCAAGGGTCTGTCACCCGACCTCATCCTGCAACCCCACATCTGGCTGCCCCTGGTGGGCCTGGGTTTGCTGGCGCTGGTGCCAGTGCTCGTGCAGCGCCTCCGCTCCAGCAAGGGCTGAGGCGTGCACCGCGCTCAGTCGGGGCGCGTGAACCAGAACGCAAGACCGGTGATCAGGCAGGCCCCCGCCGCGCTCAGCAACGCGGTCTCAACCGGCCGCCGATGCACGAAAGAGTTGACCTCCTGACCGGTGTACTGCACGCCGTGCTTCACCTTGTGCACCGCACCTTCCAATGTGTCGGCGCCGCTGCGAATTGCCGCTTTACCTTCCGTGATGTCCATGTTGTTCCTCCGTCACAAAGTCCTATCCTAGATCACGCGTGCCGGCGCCGCGTTAACAGAGCACAACGGCGAGCTCAGACGAGAAGCCGGCGGGCTGGAAGGAAGTGAGAGTCTGGGATCGGCGACCGGGTGGCCGCGAGAAATAGCTTGAAATGATGTGAGCGGCAGCGAGAAGGTGGCAACAGCGGACCTTGCTTGCGTTCCGCGGATACGGCAGAACGCGCGACACCGCACTGGCGCGGACAGACTTCACCGTGCGCGATGGCCTCTGCAAGAAAGGTCATGCTCGACTCGCCGTCGGATTCCATGCAATCGTCTACTGGACCTGCGACCAGATCGGCGCCCGTGGACGCGAAAATCCCCCAGGGATTCCAGTATCCCGCCAGCCACACGGCGTCGCCATCCTCCACAACGACGGTGCGTAAGCCCGGTCGCGCCAAATGCTTGGCCAAAACGGGCGGGTGGCTGGCAATCCCCATAAGTGACTTGTGGCATGGGGTGGATGCGAGGTTCACGTTCTAGCATGGGCGAATCGGCAGGACAGCGGAGCCTGCTACGGGTCTCTACGGGAGAATTCATGTGAAATCCATACTCGTTCATTCCAGCACACTGGCGCTGGCCATTGCCGCGGCGCTGACCATCGTCGCTCCTGCTACACAAGCCGCCTCATACACCTACACCGTCACCAAGGCGCCAAAGGACACGCCGTACCCCGGTTCGCTCACCGTAAACGTCGACCTGACGCATGCGCCGCAACGGCACGTCTTCTATGTAAACGAGACAATCCCGGTCACGCAGGGTCCTTTCACGTTCTACTACCCGAAGTGGATTCCGGGCGAGCACGGCCCGACCGGCCCGGTGGGCAACATGGCTGGGCTGATCGTCAAGGCCAACGGCCAGAAGATCGCTTGGGAGCGCGACAAGGGTGACAACTACACGTTCCATGTGGACGTTCCGCAGGGGGTGACCCGGCTGGACATCGGCTTCCAGTTCCTGTCGCCGTTCCACGGCGGCGCGTTCGGTGCAGGCGTATCGGTGACGCCCAATATCGTGGACGTCGAATTCAACCAGGTAGCGTTCTATCCGGCTGGCTATTACTCGCGTGACGTTACCATCCAGCCCACCGTCGAGCTACCGCAGGGTTTCAAGTTTGCCACTGCGATGCGCGTCGCGAGCCAGAGCGGCAACACCATCCATTTCAAGCCGATCACGTTCAACAATTTCGTCGATTCACCGTTGATTTCCGGTCGCTACTTCAATCGCATCGACCTCAATCCGGGCAGCAACCTGCCGATCTACGTGGACGTGGTCGGCGATACCGCCGACGGCGTCAAGGCCGACAAGAAGCAGATCGCGGGACTGCGCAGCTTCGTCAAACAGCAACTGGCACTATTCCAGTCGCATCACTTCAAACATTACGACCTGCTGCTGACGCTGTCCGACCACACCAATCATTTCGGGCTCGAACACCACCAGTCGAGCGACGATCGGCTGGGAGCGGATTACTTCACCAACAAGACGGCCTTCAAATTCGGTGCGACGCTGATGCCGCACGAGATGTCGCACTCATGGAATGGCAAGTTCCGGCGCCCGGCCAAGCTGTGGACACCCAACTTCAACGTGCCCATGCAGGACAACCTGTTGTGGGTATACGAAGGCCTTACCGCGTACCTGGCGCACGTGCAGGCAACGCGTGCAGGGTTGTGGACGCCCGAGATGTACCGCAA
>JBOHYV010000134.1:0-6505 GCA_050738135.1 Rhodanobacteraceae bacterium
GCGCAAGATGTCGTGGCCGTTGCGCGTCAGGATCGACTCCGGGTGAAACTGTACGCCCTCGACCGGCAAAGCCTTGTGGCGCAAGCCCATGATCTCGTCGAACGACCCGTCCGCGTGTTCGGTCCATGCGGTGATCTCGAGGTCCCGGGGCAGGCCGGCGCGTGCGACCACCAGCGAGTGGTAACGCGTGGCCTCGAACGGGTCGCTCAACCCGGCGAACACACCGGCACCGTGGTGATGGATCGGCGAGGTCTTGCCGTGCATGATCTCCTTCGCGCGAACCACCTTGCCCCCGAAGGCCTGCCCGATCGCCTGGTGTCCAAGGCATACGCCCAGGATCGGGATCATGTCCGCCAGGCCGCGGATCAGCGCCAGCGTGACCCCGGCGTCGTCCGGCGTGCCAGGCCCCGGCGAAATGACGATACGCTCGGGCCTGAGCGCGCGGATGCCGGCGACATCCACCGCGTCGTTGCGCAACACCTTCACGTCCTGACCAAGCTCACCCAGATACTGTGCGAGGTTGAACGTGAAGCTGTCATAGTTGTCGATCAGCAGCAGCATGGCCGTCCATTCCAACAGGTGAACCCCTGAGTCCGCGGGCTTCGTCACGACCCGGAACCGGCTCCCCTCGGGTCAGGGGGCGAACCCTTGCACGGCAGGAGCTGCGGGTCGCGAGAGCATGACATGGCGAATTGCGGGAAATCATCCACGACACCCTGCCCAGCCCTTCCGGAAGGCGCAAGTGTGAATGCAAGCCGGCATCGATACAAGACGATCGTGCGCGCCTTCGCAGTGGCAACATTGGGCGCAAGCTTGGCCGGTTGCTCGCTCGGATACTACGCCCACCTGGCGGAGGGCGAGGTGGCCGTGCTGCGCGCGCGCAAACCGATCCCGCAGGTGATCGATGACCCGGATACCCCGCCCGCGCTGCGCGCGCGTTTGAAGCTGGCCCTGCGGGCCCGCGCATTCGCGTCCGACACGCTGAAGCTTCCGCGCAACAAAAGCTACACGACCTACGCGGATATCCATCGTCCGTTCGTGATGTGGAACGTGTTCGAGACGCAGGCGCTGTCGCTGCAGCCGGTCGAGCATTGTTTTCTGTTCGCGGGCTGCGTCGCGTATCAGGGTTTCTACCACCACGACCGCGCGGAGACGCTGGCGGACGAGTTTGCAAAAAAGGGCGACGACGTGTGGATCGGGGGTGTGCCCGCCTATTCCACGCTCGGGCACTTCGCCGACCCGTTGCTCAGCAGCATGGATCGCTGGAGCGACGACGAGCTGGTCGGCACGATCTTCCACGAACTCGCGCATCAGGAGCTCTACGTCAAGAACGACACCGCATTCAATGAATCCTTCGCCACCTTCGTGCAGCGCGAGGGCCTGCAGCAATGGCACGCCGCCAACCACCTGCCGCCGCCCGATCCCGGCGAGGTCGAACGGCAGAAGCAATTCACCGAACTGGTGCTGGCCACGCGCCGGAAACTGAAGGCACTGTATGCGAGCGATGTGCCCGACGCCGCCAAGCGCGTGCGCAAAGCGCAGGTCTTCGAGGACATGCGGCGCGAATACGCGCACATGCGTGACACCGAATGGCACGGCAACAAGGAATACGACCACTGGTTCGACACCCCGCTCAACAACGCCAAGCTGGTGCCATTTGGCCTGTATGATCGTGGCGTGCCCGCCTTTGCGGCATTGTTCAGGCACTGCGACGGCGACTGGCAGCGCTTCTACGCGGCGGTGCGCAAGCTCGGCGATGGGCCCGCTGCCGAACGCGATGCGTTTCTCGCCACCGCGCATCCGGCCATCGCTCCAACCGCGCCCTGATTCAGGTCAATACGGCCAGAGCGGCGACGGCGCATGCTTGCGACCGTTCCGCAATCGCGAGCCCCAGCATGGACACCCCTGCCGAAACCGTGGCCTACAAGCCCTACCCGTTCGACGCGCGCGCGATCGCACACCGCTTCCGCCATTCCGCCATCTTCGGTGCGCTGGACGCGCTGGAGCCCGGCGAGGCGATGCGTTTCGTCAATGACCACGATCCGATCCCGCTGCTCCGCCAGATGCAGCAACGCTACGGCGATCGCGTCGACGTGATCTACCGGCAGCGCGGCGGCGAAGGTCCGGTCGTGATCGATTTCGTGATCACGCAGCAATGAGCTTCCCGGATTTCTTCGCCGAGGTCCCGGCGCTCAGGTTGCACGATGGTCTTGCGCAATTGCTGGGCGCCTGCGACGACGGCGTGATCGAGTACCACTACGCCGACGCGGTGCGGCTGGCCGGGCACTCCTGCCCCACCGTCGCCGGCGGGTGGCTCATCGCGCGCGCCGCGTTGCGTCATCTTTATCTCGACGAACTGCCCGAACGCGGTGGCATCAGCGTGTACCTCAACGACGCCGCAGATGCCGGCGTTACCGGGGTGATCGGCCAGGTGCTGACGCTGATCACCGGGGCTGCCGCCGACAATGGCTTCAAGGGTCTGGGCGGGCATTACGCACGCAACCACCTGCTGCACTACGCGCAGGGGGATGCTGCCGGCATTCGTTTTCGCCGCAACGACACCGGTGCCGAAGTCGAGCTCGAGATCGACGCCGGCGCGATCCCCGGCGACCCGATGCAACGCATCTTGCTGCAACGGATCATGGTCGGTCAGGCCGATGCGGCCCAGCGCCGCGAGTTCGGAAGGTTGTGGCAGGACCGCGTACGCCGCATGCTGCTGGTGCACGCCGACGACCCGGCGGTGGTGAAGGTTCGCGCGCTCGCGTGATCCGTGCCTTCCCCCCTTCCTCCGGAAAACCGGAGTCAGAGCGGAAAACCGGGGTCAGAGTGCAGTTTCGTGCCGTATTCAGGCGAGCTTGCGCGGCATCGCACGAAACTGCACTCTGACCCCGGTTTTCCGAATCACTTCGAGGAAATCAGGTATATCGCGTAAATGTCTTGCTGGATCGTTTGCGTACCGACGCGCAAGACCGGCGGCAACACACTCGGCGCGACATCGGCGGGCGGTGGGGGTGGTGCCGGCGCTGCAAGGCCCTGCTCCACGCCTTTGCCGTCGCTCCAAGACCCGGCCTGGATGCCGTACGCGAAGTCCGGCGCGACCTCGGACACGGCGTACACCCCGATGATCTTCATGCCATAGGCTGCGGCAATCTTTGCCGCCGCCTGTTTCGAGTTTTCGATCGCGGCCTTGCGCAAACGCAAACGAATGGCGCCGATATCGCTGCGTGCAGTCTGGATGCTGCCGATCTGCACGTCCTTGCTGGCCGGCACCGCGGCAATGAAGGTGCGCAGCTTGTCGAGATTGTCGAATGTCGCGTCGATCGACCGGCTGACATCGGTGCCCTTGAACACGGATTTGCCGTTTTCGTAGTCGGTTTCCGGCTGGATGCTGAGGCTGCTGGCGTGGATCTGGTGCTTCATCGCACCGTCCGCGTCCAACGCATTGAGCAGCTGCTGCATGTGGGCTTCGACTTTCCGGCGGGCGACCCTGGGCGACATGTCGGTCACATCGATATTCAGGTGAATCGTGAAGCGGTCGGGCACGACACGCACCTGGGCGTGTCCCTTCACCAGCAGGTGCGGCGCGGATGGCAATGTGTTGATCTGCGCCAACGCCAAGACAGGCAAAAGCAATCCGGCAAGCAGGACGATCAGTCGTTGCATGGCAGTTCCCCGAGTGCTGGTGACCGCAGCCTACAATCCCCCGACCGCCTGCGCCACCGCGCGGAACAGCGCGCGGCCCTTGTTCATGGTCTCCTCCCACTCGGCGGCAGGATCGGAGTCATACACGATCCCGGCGCCGGCCTGCACGTGCAGGCGCCCGGCCTGGACCACGGCGGTGCGGATCGCGATCGCGGTGTCGGCGTCGCCCCACCAGCCGATCCAGCCGATCGCGCCAGAGTAAATGTTGCGCTTGAACGGCTCCAGCTCCTGGATGATTTCGATGGCGCGGATCTTGGGTGCGCCGGACAACGTGCCGGCAGGAAACGTCGCACGCAACACGTCCATGTAGCTGGTGCCCGGCCGCACCGTGCCCTCGACCTGCGAGACGATGTGCATCACGTGCGAATAGCGTTCGATCGCAAACGAGTCGCTGACCCGAACCGTCCCGGTTTCGCTGATTCGACCCACGTCGTTGCGGCCGAGATCGATCAGCATCAGGTGCTCGGCGCGTTCCTTGGGGTCCGCCAGCAAGGCCTTTTCCAGCGCCGCGTCCTCCTCCGGCGTTGCGCCCCGCCTGCTGGTGCCGGCCAGCGGACGCACGATGACCTTGCCGTCTTTCAAACGCGCCAGGATCTCCGGTGATGAGCCGATGATCTGGGTCTCGCCCAGATCGAAGAAATACATGTACGGCGACGGGTTCAACGCGCGCAGCGCGCGATAGACGTCCACCGGCCGCGCGTTGAAGCCGATGCTGAGGCGTTGCGACGGCACGACCTGGAACACATCGCCCGCGCAGATGTATTCCTTGCAGCGTTCCACCATCGCCTCGAACCCCTCTTTCGTGAACGAGGATTTGAAATCGCGCTCGTCCAGCGCCGCGGCCTGGGTGGGTTGCGGATAGGCCGCGCCGCCCTGGCGCAGGTAATGGGCCAATGCATCGAGGCGCCGTTGCGCGCGCGCATACGCGTTGGATCGCGCCGGATCGGCGTGCACGATCAGGTACAACCTGCCCTTCAGGTTGTCGAACACCGCCAGTTCCTCGGCCAGCATCAGCACGATGTCCGGCGTGCCGAGTTCGTCGGTGCAATCCCACCGGGCAAGGCGCGGTTCGATGTAACCGACGGTCTCGAAACCGAAGTAGCCCACCAGCCCGCCAGTGAAAGCGGGCAAATCGGGAAGATGCGGCACGCTGTACTGCACGCGCAGCCTTTCCACCTCGGCGAGAGGATCGTCGACGTCGCGCGTTTCGATCACCGCGCCATCCTCGATCACGCTCAACGTATGCGCGCGAAAACTGAAAACGCGCCGCGCGGGCAGGCCGATGATCGAATAACGACCCCAATTGGCGCCGCCCTCGACCGATTCCAGCAGGAAGGTGTACGGGCCGGCGGCAAGCTTCAGGTACACCGACAGCGGTGTGTCGAGATCGGACAGCACCTCGCGCACCAACGGGATGCGGTTGTAACCCTCGCGGGCCAGCGCGTCGAATCGGGTCTGGTCGATCACGGAACTGTTCCTCGACAGGAAGCGCAATTCTAAAGAACTGTCGCGGACAGTGCCGCAAACGAAGTCCCATGCCGCGAGAAGCTTTGGGTAACCAACGCTCTCCATGATGCAGCGTTCATGACCGAACGCAAAACTATTCCCGCCGCATGCCGCGTAGCTCCATGTCGAAACTGACGCCATCCGCAGTGTTGCGTGCCGACACCCGGCCCTGATGCAGTTCCGCCACCAGGCGTACGACGTACAGCCCGAGGCCGAGGTGCGGCGCGCCCGCACGCGCGCCGGTGCCGCGCACGCTGACCAGTGAATCGAACAGCTGGCCCTGCATGGATTCGGGCAGGTGCGAGCCGTTGTTGGCGACCGAGATCCGTACGATGCCGTCGCCCTCCTCCGCCAGCGCAATGCGGATCCAGCCGTCGGGAGCGGTAAACGACAGCGCGTTGTCGAACAACTTGTCCAGCGCCTGCGCAATCAACTCCGGCCCACCGTACAGCGGCACCGGCCACGCCGGGATCGCACATTTCAATTCCCGCGTGCCCGCCAATGGCCGATAGCCCTCCGCGCAACCCCGCACCACCTGCGCGAGATCCATGTCCTCGCCATCGGCGGAGGCCATCGCGCGTTCCATGCGGCTGGCCTCGCTCATTGCACGCACGATGGTGCCGATGCGCGCCGCCCCGTCGCGCGCACGCGAGAGGTAGGGCAGCGCTTCCTGCGGCAGCTTCGCGTGTTCCAGGTTCTCCAGCGATGAGCGCACGATCGCCAGCGGCGTGTTGAGCTCATGCGACAGGTTGGACGCGAGCTTGCGCAGGTATTCGGTGTAGGTGCCGACCGATTCCAGCAGCCGCGACAGGCTGCGCGCGAGATCGCCCAGCTCGTCGCGGTCGTTGACCAGCGGCAAATGCGGCAGCGCGAGACCCTCGTGATGTTGCGCATGTTCGGCCGCATCGCGCAGCCGCCCGATCCGGACCGACAACCAGGTCGCGAATGCGAACAGCACCGCGCCGGCGATCAGCAGCACCGCGATGCTGGCCAGCATCAGGCCCAGCAACGCGCGGTTGGTCAGGAGCGGCAACGCGTGGCTGGATTGTTCCAGCACCAGCGCGCCACGGTTTTGCCCACGTACGTCCAGCGGCACCGCAACCGTCAGCACCACGCTCCCGGACACATCGCCGCTGCGCCAGTTTGCCGTCGCCTGACCCTTCAAAGCCTGCTGCACGTCGCCTTCGGACAGGCGTGGAATGCCCCGCGGCAGATGCCGACGGCGGTCCGGCGAAGGCATGACCATCAGGTCCGACAACACCTTCTGGAGCCACGGAAACCGGTTGGGTTCGGGCTT
>JBOHYV010000135.1:0-6468 GCA_050738135.1 Rhodanobacteraceae bacterium
TCAGCAGCGTGTGCCCGATGCCCTTGCCCTGCGCATCAGGCTGCACCGAAAACATCCCGAAATAACCGTCTCCCGGATGCGCGTCGAGTAGCCGCTCGACCACGCAGCACGCCAGCAGTTGGCCGTCGCGTTCGGCCAGCAGCAATTTCACATTCGCATTGGCGATCAGCTCCGCGACTTGGCGCGTATCGGTGCGCTGGCCATCGAGAAGATCGGCCTCGGTGGTCCAGCCGACACGGCTTGAATCCCCGCGATAGGCCGACTGCGTGAGCGCAACGACCGCCTCGACATCCGCTGCCGTCGCGGCGCGAAAACACGGCGGCGCGTGTACCCGCGCCGGATGTTCAGCCGAAACGTGCAGTTCCTGGTCCCCGATCCCAAGTCTCCTGCCCGCGCTCTTCATGCGAGCAGCTTCCGCACCCTGCCGATCGCATCGACCAGCGCATCGATTTCGGCTTCGGTATTCCAGAACGCAAGCGACGCCCTGCAGGTTGCCGCGACACCGTAGAACTGCATCAGCGGATGCGCGCAGTGGTGGCCCGAACGCACCGCCACGCCTTCCTGATCGAGCAGGGTTGCAAGGTCATGCGCGTGCACGCCCTCGATCAGGAACGAGATCACCGCAGCCTTGTGCGGCGAGGCCCCGAAGATCCGCAACCCCGGAATCGCTTCCATCCGCGGCGTGGCGTACGCCAGCAGTTCACGTTCGCGCGCCGCGATGTTGTGCATGCCGATGCCAGTGAGGTAGTCGACCGCGACACCCAACCCCGCAAACCCGGCCGTATTGGGCGTGCCGGCCTCGAACTTGTGCGGCGAATCGGCGAAGGTCGTGCCGTCGAACGAGACCGTACGAATCATCTCACCGCCGCCGAAAAACGGCGGCATGGCTTCCAGCAATTCACGTCGCGCCCACAGCGCACCGGTGCCGGTCGGGCCGCACATCTTGTGGCCGGTGATGCAGTAGAAATCGCAACCGATCGATTTGACATCAAGCGGAAGGTGCGGCGCGGCCTGCGAACCATCCACCAGCAATGGGATGCCGCGTTTGCGGCATTCCCGCGCAAGCTCCTTCACGGGGTTGACGGTGCCCAGCACATTCGAGACATGCACCACGCCCGCGAACTTGACCTCCGGCGTCAACGCTGCGACGAACTTTTCGACGATCAACTCGCCGGACTCCGTGATCGGCGCGACCTTGAGGTGCGCGCCGGTACGTTCACACACCAGCTGCCACGGCACGATATTGGCGTGATGCTCCATCGCGGTGACCAGGATGGCGTCACCCGGCTTCAGGCGCGGCAACAGATGGCTGTAGGCCACGAGGTTGGTCGCCATCGTGGTGCCCGACGTCAACACGATTTCGTCGCGATGGTTGGCGCCGATGAACGCTGCAAGCCCGGTGCGCGCGCCTTCGTACAGCGCCGTCGCCTCCTCGCCGAGCTGGTGCACCGCACGCGACACGTTGGCGTTGTGGTCGCGATAGAAGCTATCCACGGCGTCGATTACCACTTGTGGTTTCTGCGAGGTATTCGCGCTGTCGAGGTACACCAGCGGCTTGCCGTGCACCTTGCGCTTCAGGATCGGAAAGTCCTTCCGGATCCTTGCCCAATCGACCGCCTGCGCGGGCACTGCCGATTTCGCCGTCGCGCTCATGCCGCGACCTCCGGCAGCTGCTCGGCCAGCAACGCTTCGCAATGCTCGCGCAATGACACGGGTTCGATGCCGTCCATGACCACTGCGCAGAAAGCGTGTACCAGAATCCGGCGCGCTGTATCCCGCGGGATTCCGCGCGAACGCAGGTAGAACAACACGTTCTCGTCAAGTTGCCCGACGGTGGCGCCGTGGTTGGCCTTGACCTCGTCGGCATAGATTTCGAGCGCAGGCCGTGTATCGATTTCGGCTCCGGGCGAAAGCAGCAGATTCTTGTTGTAGAAACCGCCGTCCGCACCATCGGCGCCCGGCAACACCAGGATGCGGCCATGCACCACCCCGCGGGCGCGGTCGTCCGCAACGCCGCGCCACAACGAATCGCTCGTGGTATCGCGGCCACGGTGCGTCACCAGCACCTCGGTGTCGGCGTGCCGGTGGCCGTGCAGCACGAACGCGCCGCGGCTCCCGAAGCGGGCGCGCGCACCGGCAAGGTCCACGCGCAACTCGTGACGCGCCAGTTTGCCGCCCAACTCGAGTGCATGAAAGTCCAGGCTGGCATCTTCGTGCAGCACGCAGTCGCTGCGCCGAAGCAGGGTCGCGTCGGATGAGGCACACTGGACGACAGTCCAGCCGAGGTGCGCACCTTCGTGCAGATTCACATCGCGAACAAGGTTGGCGAAATGCCCATTGGCGGCATCTCCGAGATGGTGCTCGACCAGCTGCAGGCGGGCACCACGGCCAAGTTCGACCCGGCTCCGCAGGTGCCACGCCGCCGCAGCCGCGGCGCCCAAGCCCAGGTGCAACACGTGCAGTGGTTGTTCGATGCGCACGCCGTCCGCGACGCGCACAATCAAGCCTTCCGCCGCGAGCGCGCGATTCAGCAGCGTGAAACCGTCGTCGTCGGCGTCCGGATGGCCGCCCAGCAGGAAACGCAACGATTCCGAGCGCTCACGCAAGGCGCGTGACATGGGCTGGAATGTCACACCGTCCGGCAAGGCATCCAGCCGCGAAAGATCGGCACGGAATGCACCATTGACGAATACCACGCGTGGGCCGCGGATGCCTTCACGTGCCAGCCATTCGCCCGGAACCGCCCGCGTCGTGGCATCTCCGTCGCCGGCCGCATAGGTGCGCTGCTGCAAGGCCCGCAACACCGTGTATTTCCACAGCTCGTTGCGGATATCGGGCAGGCCACCTTCCAGAAACAGACGCAAAGCCTCGCGACGCGCACTGTCCAACCACGTCGGTTCCGGACCGGGCAGGCGCAACGACGCGGCAGCAGCCTGCATCGATTCCGAGAATGGCGTCGCAGCGGTGTTCACGCGCCCGCTTCCTGCGGTGCCTGTCCGCGCACCCACGCGTAGCCATGCTCCTCGAGCTCCCGCGCCAGCTTCGCGTCCCCGCTCTCCACAATCCGGCCACCGGCCAGCACGTGCACGAAATCCGGTACGACGTAATCCAGCAGACGCTGGTAATGGGTGATTACGAGGAAGGCTCGTTCTGCCGAACGCAGCGCGTTGACACCCTCCGCGACCTGTTTCAATGCATCGATGTCGAGCCCGGAATCGGTTTCGTCGAGGATCGCGAGTCGCGGTTCCAGCAATGCCATCTGGAACACCTCGTTGCGCTTTTTCTCGCCGCCGCTGAAGCCCTCGTTGACCGCGCGGTTCAGGAGTTCGGGCGTCATCCCCATTTCCTTGACCCTGCCGCGGACCAGCTTCAGGAACTGCATCGAGTCCAGCTCCTGCTCGCCGCGCGCCTTGCGCTGTGCGTTGAGTGCCGCGCGGAGGAAATAGGTGTTGTTCACGCCGGGGATCTCGACCGGGTACTGAAACGCCAGGAACACGCCCGCAGCCGCGCGTTCCTCCGGCTGCATGTCGAGAAGGTTCCTGCCGTCGAAGGTGACCGTGCCTTCGGTCACTTCGTAACCGGGTCGTCCCGCGAGCACGTTGCCCAGCGTTGACTTGCCCGCACCGTTCGGCCCCATGATCGCGTGCACCTCGCCGGCCTTCGCTTCCAGCGACAGGCCCTTCAGGATTTCCTTGCCGGCGACGCGCGCATGCAGGTTTTCGATTTTCAGCATGAGTATTCCTGTTTACGTGCGAGCAACCATCCATGGTGCGTGGCGCCGGTGCGGCCATCCGTGGCCGCCCGTTCGTCGCGGCGCGTGATGCCCCCGGCATCACGCAAGCGCCGCTCCTCACCCTCATCCGGCGCTGCGAGCCCCCTTCTCCCGAGGGGAGAAGGGAACAACGCTATCCAATGGCGCCTTCCAGCGAGACTTCCAGCAGCTTCTTGGCTTCCACCGCGAACTCCATCGGCAGCTCGCGGAATACCTGCTTGCAGAAGCCGTCCACGATCAGCGACACGGCATCTTCCTCGCCGATGCCGCGCGAACGGCAGTAGAACATCTGATCGTCGGAAATCTTCGAAGTGCTGGCCTCGTGCTCGACGATCGCGGTCGGGTTCTTCACCTCCACATACGGATAGGTGTGCGATCCGCACGTCTTGCCGATCAGGATCGAGTCGCAGCGGGTGTGATTGCGTGCGTTCGCCGCGCCCTTCTCCACCTTCACCAGACCGCGGTAGCTGTTCTGGCTTTTGCCGGCGCTGATGCCCTTGGACACGATCCTGGATTTGGTGTCGCGGCCGATGTGGATCATCTTGGTGCCGGTGTCGGCCTGCTGGTAATGGTGCGTCAGCGCCACCGAATTGAACTCGCCCACCGATCGGTCGCCGCGCAGCACGCAGCTCGGGTATTTCCAGGTGATCGCCGAACCCGTTTCGACCTGGGTCCAGGTGATCCGCGAGTCGTCGCCGCGGCACTCGCCGCGCTTGGTGACAAAGTTGTAAATGCCGCCCTTGCCGTTTTCGTCGCCCGGATACCAGTTCTGCACCGTCGAGTACTTGATGCTGGCGCGTTCCAGCGCCACCAGTTCCACCACCGCCGCGTGCAACTGGTTCTCGTCGCGCATTGGCGCGGTGCAGCCCTCCAGGTAGGAGACGACCGAATCGTCTTCGGCGATGATCAAGGTGCGCTCGAACTGGCCCGTGTGCCCCGCGTTGATGCGGAAATATGTGGACAGTTCCATCGGGCAGCGCACACCCTTCGGGATGAACACGAACGAGCCGTCCGAGAACACCGCCGAGTTCAGCGCCGCGAAAAAGTTGTCGCCTTGCGGCACCACCGTTCCCAGGTACTGGCGTACCAGGTCGCCGTGTTCGCGGATCGCCTCGCTCATCGAGCAGAAAATCACGCCGACCTTCGCGAGTTGGTCGCGCGCGGTGTTCGCGACCGACACCGAGTCGAACACCGCGTCCACCGCAACCCCGGCGAGTTTGGCACGCTCGTGCAGCGGCACGCCCAGCTTGTCGTAGGTCTCGAGCAACTTCGGGTCGACCTCGTCCAGGGACTTCGGCTTGTTCTTGGGCGCCGAGTAGTAGCTGATCGCCTGGAAGTCGATCGGCGTGAGTTTCACGTGTGCCCAGTCGGGCTGTCGCATCGTCAGCCAATGGCGATATGCGGAAAGCCGCCATTCGGTCATCCAGTCCGGCTCTTCCTTGAGGGCCGAAAGCGCGCGAATGGTGTCCTCGTCCAACCCCGGCGGCAGGCTGAGCGATTCGATGTCGGTGACGAAACCCGCGTCATAGCGACGCGACAGTGCAGCCTGGACTTCGCCCGGTTGGGTCGCCATGCGCTTCTCCCTATGCCACGCGCACGCCGTGCGCGCGCGCCGGCGGTCGCCGCAACATGTCGGCGAGACTCACGCCACGCAAGGCGTTGCCGATTGCCGCGCCCACGCCCTGCCAGTCGCGCGCCACCGTGCAATATGCCTGGCGCTCGCAACCCACGTGACCGACGCTGCACTCGGTAAGACCGATCGGCCCATCAAGCGCTTCCACGATTTCCGCAAGTGAAATATCCTGCGCCGGGCGCGCCAGCCGGTAGCCGCCGGCAGCTCCGCGAAACGATTCGACGAGACCCGCCCGACCGAGTTGTTTGAGCAATTTGCTGACGGTCGGCAGCTCCAGGCGCGTTTCCTCACCTACCTGCACTGCCGACAGCACGTCGCCGGGATGACGCGCAAGGCACGCCATCACGGCTGAGGCGTAATCGGCGAGGCGGCTGACACGAATCATGCAGGTGAAGACCCTTCAATACGTACCAATATGGTACTGATTGCGGATCGCACCTGCAAGCACGAATGCATGGCGCTCGACGTGACCTTCACGTGCGCTGAAAGAAAAGGCGCCCGAAGGCGCCCTCAGGCCGCAATGCGCGCGGCCACATCGCAAAATTTGGCGACTATCAGGCGCCAGCGACCACGTGCACCTTGACCGGCGCCTTCACATCAGCATGGAGGGCAATCTCGACGTCGTAATCGCCCACGTTATGGATCGCGCCTTCCGGCATGATCACCTCGCTTTTTTCCAGTGCAAAGCCTTGCGCAGTGAAAGCTTCCGCGATGTCGCGCGGGCCAATCGAACCGAACAACTTGCCCTCGGGACTGGCGTTGGCGGTGATGCTGGCTTCGGCGTTCTCCAATTTCGCGGCGCGCGCCTGCGCGTCGGTCAGCAGCTTGTCGGCCTTGGCCTGGTACCCGGTGCGCTTGGCCTCGAACGAGTCGAGGTTGGCCTTGGTCGCCGGAACGGCCTTGCCTTGGGGCACCAGGTAATTACGGCCGTAACCCGGCTTGACCTTGACCTTGTCCCCGAGCGAACCGAGGTTCTTCACTTTTTCCAGCAGGATGATTTCCACGGGGTTCTCCGATTCGGTAAGTATCCCCCGGCAAAGCCGGGGGCTTTAGAAATGTGAGC
>JBOHYV010000136.1:0-6459 GCA_050738135.1 Rhodanobacteraceae bacterium
GACTCGGGACTCGGGGGTGCGAGTCCGCTACTCTGTTGCACCGTTGGCGGACCCTTGCAGTCCTATGAGCCGAGCCAACGTTCCGATCGCGATGCTTCTTCGAGCCCCCAGTCCCGAGTCCCGAGTCCCGAGTTCCATGAAGTTTGTCGACGAAGCCATCATCACGGTGCAGGCCGGCAACGGCGGGGACGGTTGCGCCAGCTTCCGGCGCGAGAAGTTCATCCCGTTCGGCGGCCCCAACGGCGGTGACGGCGGCACTGGCGGCAGCGTGTGGCTGACAGCCGACGAAGGGCTCAACACGCTGATCGATTTCCGGCACCAGCGCCAGTTCAAGGCGCAGCGCGGCCAGAACGGCATGGGCAGCGACATGTACGGGCGCGGCGGCGAGGACACCACGATCCGGGTACCGGTCGGCACCACGGTCATCAACGTCGACACTGACGAAGTCATCGGCGACCTGGCTGCGCATGGTCAGAAGCTGCTGGTTGCGAAGGGCGGCAAGGGCGGTCTCGGCAACATCCACTTCAAGAGTTCCACCAACCGTGCGCCGCGCCGTTTCACCCACGGTACGCCGGGCGAAGGACGCGAACTGAAGCTGGAATTGAAGGTGCTGGCCGATGTCGGACTGCTCGGATTCCCGAACGCCGGCAAGAGCACTTTCATCCGCGCGGTTTCTGCCGCGACGCCGCGCGTCGCGGATTACCCGTTCACGACCCTGCAGCCGCACCTCGGCGTGGTCAGCGTGGGTCCGGGGCAGGGCTTCGTGGTGGCAGATATTCCCGGGCTGATCGAAGGCGCAGCGGAAGGCGCGGGCCTTGGCATCCAGTTCCTGAAGCACGTTTCGCGCACCAGCCTGTTGTTGCATTTGGTGGACATCGCGCCGCTGGACGGCGCCGATCCGGTGGATCAGGTGCGGATCATCGAGGGCGAGCTGCAGCGCCACGATCCCGAACTGTTGCAACGCCCGCGCTGGCTGCTGCTGAACAAGATCGATTTATGGGCGCCGGAGGAGCGCGACGCCAATGCACGCGAAATCATCGCGCGGCTGGATTGGCCGGCGCCGTGGTTCGCGGTCTCGGCGGCGGAACGCGTGGGCACGCGCGAAGTGTGCCAAGCGGCACAGCGGTTTTTCGATGAGCGGCGCGAGCGAATAGAGGAGTTGCCGGAGTGACATGCGGCGCCAAGGCTCGCCTGTTGGAACCCCTCTCCCCTCGGGAGAGGCGGCGCGAAGCGCCGAGCGCGCAGCGCTGGGGTAAAGGTACGGACTTGCTGGCTTGCTGGTCGGGCCGGACCCTCACCCGCCCCTTCGGGGCACCCTCTCCCGAAGGGAGAGGGGAAGAAGCGCTGGGCGAAGCGGCGCGGTTCTGTGGAAAAGGGGGACAAAAAAGCCGGCTGGCGCCGGCTCTTTCAATCGTTACCGCAGGCATGAACCACATTGCGGTGAAACCCATTCCGATCCCAGCCTTCCCTGTGAAGGGAGGGAGCGGGCAGCGTCAGGCGAGCGCCTTGATGTGCGCGGCGAGGCGGCCCTTGTGACGGGCGGCCTTGTTCCTGTGGATCAAGCCGCGACTCGCGTAGCGGTCCAGCACCGGCTCGGCGGCTTTGTAGGCGGCTTCGGCGCCGGCCTTGTCGCTGGCCTCGATGGCCAGCACCACCTTGCGGATCGACGAGCGCAACATCGAACGCTGGCTGGCGTTGCGCATGCGGTGCACCTCGGCCTGGCGGGCGCGCTTCTTGGCGGACTGGATATTGGCCACGGGGTGACTCCAGAACAATCGGGGGAAATGAAGCCCGTAAGTATCGTGGAATCGGGTGTTTCAGTCAATCATCCCGGGACTCGGGACTCGGGACCCGGGACCCGGGAAAAACAAAGAGCGAGGCACACCGAAACGCTATGGCGCCATTTGCTTGTGGCAGGGCGACATGGCACCGATTGGGCCCGTGACACGCCATCATCGCGGCCCGGCCATTGCGAGTACCGAGTCCCGAGTCCCGAGGCCCGGCTTTTGCAAGCCCCGAGTCCCGAGTCCCGAGTCCCGGGGGTCCAGGCATGACCCGCCGGCCCAGCCTGCTGCGCGGGGTGTTCTCGTTCAGCAGCATGACCATGATCTCGCGCGTGCTGGGGCTGGCGCGCGACATCTCGATCAGCCACGTGTTCGGCGCCAGCGTCGCGACCGACGCGTTCGTGATCGCGTTTCGCATTCCCAATTTCATGCGTCGGCTGTTCGCGGAGGGTTCCTTCTCGACCGCGTTCGTGCCGGTGTTCACCGAGGCCAAGGAGACCGGCAGCCACGCGGAGTTGAAGGACCTGACCTCGAAGGTCGCCGGAACCCTGGGCGGGGTGTTGCTGATCGTGACCGCGCTGGGCCTGATTTTCGCTCCGCAACTGGCGATCGGCTCCGCGCCGGGCGCGCTGGACGATCCGCGCAAACTCACGCTCACGGTGCACCTGCTGCGGCTGACCTTTCCGTATCTGCTGTTTGTATCCCTGACCGCGCTGTGCGGCGGCGTCCTCAACAGCTTCCAGAAGTTCGCCTTGCCGGCCTTGGCGCCGGTGATCCTGAACCTGTGCGTGATCGCGGGTGCGCTGTGGCTGTCGCGCTACCTTGCCGTGCCGATCGAGGCGCTGGGCTGGGCCGTGCTCGCGGCGGGCGTCCTGCAATTGCTGTTCCTGCTGTCGGCGGTGCGGCGGCTGGACTTGCTGGCGCTGCCGCGCTGGGGCTGGAGCCACCTGCAGGTGAAAAAGATCATGCGGCTGATGCTGCCGACCCTGTTCGGGTCATCCGTCGCGCAGATCAACCTGTTGCTGGACACCATCGTGGTGTCGTTGCTCGTCACCGGCTCGCAGACCTGGCTGTATTACGCGACGCGTTTTCTGGAGCTGCCGCTGGGGGTGTTCGGGGTTGCGTTGGGCACCGTGATCCTGCCGGCACTGTCGCGCCATCACGTCACCTCCGATCGTGAAGGTTTCTCGCGGTCGCTGGATTGGGGCCTGCGCACCGCATTGCTGATCGCGATGCCGGCGATGTGCGGGCTGCTGCTGCTGGCCGAGCCGATGGTCGCGACGTTTTTCCAGAACGGGCATTTCAATGCGTTCGACAGCCGCATGACCGCGATCGCGATTGTCGGTCTCGGGTTCGGCTTGCCCGCCATCGCGATGACGCGCACCCTGCTGCCGGCGTTCTATTCGCGCCAGGACACCCGGACGCCCGTGCGCGCGGGCGTGATCGCGCTTGTGGTCAACATGGTCTGCAACTTTGCGCTGATCGCGCTGTTGTTCGAGCTGTGGGCGCCGGCGGGTCTGAAACAATTGCCGTGGCTCGAAGCCATCGCGCGGGTACCGGGGCTGCACCTCGGCATGGCGATCGCGAGTTCGGTTTCCAATTTCCTGCAGTTCGCGCTGCTGTGGCGGTATCTCAAACGCGCGGGCGTGTATCAACGCCGGCCGGGCTGGGGCCGACATTGGCTGCGCATCGCGTCGGCGTGTGCGGCGCTGGTGATCGTGATCGCGATCGGCCTGTGGTTCTGGCCGTGGCAGCAGTGGACCGTGGAACCGATCGTCACGCGCATCTGGAAACTTGCGGTACTGGTGTGCGCCGGCGGCGCGGCCTACGTCGTTGCCCTGTATGCGCAGGGCTTTCGCGTGCGCGAGTTGCGCGTCGGTGCTTCGGGTTGATCTTTTCCGCTCGCGGCGGACTGCGTCCGCCTTGCGCGCACCGCTGGGTAGGGCGGGCATTGCCCGCCGTTCAAACGCGGGTGGCGGACCGTGTCCGCCCTACGATTCCGGGTGGTTGGCGAAGGACCGCCAAACGACCATAATGCGACGTTTCGAGGAGCGCGCGCATGTACGTACAGCCTGCCGACGCACCCGGGCGCAAACCCGTCACGGTTCCCGGCCTGCGTGCGATGAAGGCGCGCGGCGACAAGATCGTGGTGCTGACTTGCTACGACGCCAGTTTCGCCGCGCAGATGGAAGCGGTTGGCGTCGACGTCGTGCTGGTCGGCGATTCGCTGGGCAACGTGGTGCAGGGGCAAACCAGCACGCTGCCGGTCACGCTCGACCAGATGGTGTACCACGCCTCGCTGGTTGCGCGGAGCCTTTCCGCCACCTTGCAGATAGTCGATCTGCCGTTCATGCAATACCGGGATCCGGCCACCGCGCTGACGGCTTCGGCGCGGCTGGTGTCCGAGGGTGGTGCCGCGATGGTGAAGCTGGAAGGCGGCGCGGATTGGACGTGCGAAGTCATCGCCGCATTGACGAGCCGCGACATTCCGGTATGCGCGCACCTCGGCTTGACTCCGCAATCGGTGCACAAGATGGGCGGCTACCGGATGCAGGGCAAGACCGAGGATGCCGCGGAGCGGCTGCGCGCCGAAGCGCACGCGGTCGCGTACGCGGGGGCGGAACTGCTGGTGCTGGAATCGGTGCCGGCCGCGCTGGCGGCGGCGATCACCAGGGAATTGTCGATCCCCACCATCGGCATCGGTGCGGGCGCCGACTGCGACGGGCAGGTCCTGGTTTGTTACGACATGCTGGGCATCACGCCGGGGCGGCGGCCGAAATTCAGCAAGGATTTCCTGGCCGGGCGCGGTTCCGTGCGCGAAGCGATCGGCGCGTACGCGGACGACGTGCGCGCCGGGCGCTTTCCGGGCCCCGAACAAATTGCGGGGTGATGTGTCTTGAGAACGGTCGCCGACCCACGCTCGTTGCGCGCCGTGTTGCAAGCCTGGAAGAAGGGCGGACGACGTATCGGGTTCGTGCCGACCATGGGCAACCTGCACGCCGGACATTATTCACTGGTCGAATTGGCGCATGCGCACGCCGACCGCACGGTGGTGAGCGTGTTCGTCAATCCCACCCAGTTCGGGCCGAACGAGGACTACACGCGTTATCCGCGCACCCTGGCCGAGGACAGCGTGGGTCTGGTCGAACACCAGTGCGACCTGTTGTTCGCGCCCGCCGTGGAAACCATCTATCCGTTCGGCCCGCAGCATTCCCTCCGCGTCCATGTGCCGGAGATCGGGGACGTACTGGAAGGGGTGCATCGGCCGGGGCATTTCGACGGCGTCGCCGCGGTGGTGGCCAAGTTGCTGTTGATGGTGGAACCCGATCTCGCGGTGTTCGGCACCAAGGATTGGCAGCAACTGCTGGTGGTACGGCGGCTGGTGCGCGAACTGACCTTGCCGGTCGAAGTCATGGCGGGCCCGATCGTGCGCGAGGCGGACGGCCTTGCGATGTCGTCGCGCAACCGTTATCTGGGTGCAGGGCAGCGCGCACGCGCGCCGCAGTTGCACGAAACCCTGCAGTGGATGCGCGATTCGTTTGCGCAGGGTCACGCGGTGAAGGCCATCGAGGGCGCCGCAACGCGCCGGCTCGAGCGTGCCGGATTCGCACCGGACTACGCGGTCGTGCGTCGCGCCGAAGATTTGCGTGTTCCCGCCACGGATGCCCACGAGGGCTTGATGGCGTTGGTCGCTGCGAGGCTGGGCGAGACCCGGTTGATCGACAATCTGGCCTTTTAGCGAGCGTTTTGCGACCTGCGGCATGTTGTGCAGTGCAGCAAATCCATCGTTCAGGCAGTATAATGGCCGCGCTTGACACACTCGGAAGTGCGAGGTTTCCATGCAACTGAACATGCTCAAGGCCAAGATCCATCGTGCGACCGTGACCCACGCAGAGTTGCATTATGAGGGTTCGATCGCCATCGACGGCGACCTGCTCGATGCCGCGGGTATTCGCGAGTACGAGCAGATCCACGCGTGGAACGTCAACAATGGCGAGCGTTTCGTGACCTACGCGCTGCGCGCCGAGGAAGGCAGCGGGATCCTTTCGGTGAACGGCAGCGCAGCCCACCGGGCGCAGCCAGGCGACCTCGTGATCATCGCCGCGTTCCAGTCGATGACTGCGATCGAAGCCGAGCAGTACCAGCCGAACCTGATCTACGTGGATGCCGACAATCGCATCGCGCGGACCAATCATTCGATTCCCAAGCAGATGGCGGCCGCCTGACGCTGCGTCTCGTTGCAATTCTTTGACGTTATCCCGACGCAGGCCGGGACCCAGAGGTGTTCGTCATTCCGGACAAGCCCGCGTAGCGGGCGCGATCCGGAATCCATTTTCATCTTCGGCGAGCGCGCAGCGCTTTCGTTTTGGTTTCGCTCGCCTCGGCGGCGAGCGAGCTACTTTTGTTTCGGCAAAAGTAGCCAAAACCATTGCGCCGGGCACGACGGTTTCGGCAACATCGTGTTGCCTCAACTTCCCTGTGCTTCTCGCGCCAAGCGGGCCGGCGCGAACTCGCCCGTCCATGGGCTCGGACATGCGCGCCTTGCTCCCGCTTGGCGCTGCGATGCTCGGCGTCATGCAGCGGCGCGAGGAAAAGCTCTGCTTCAATGGCGGCCATCCATGGCCGCGCTCGAAGCACGCACTTACAAGTTGCCATTTCCGTGACGCGCGCAGGA
>JBOHYV010000137.1:0-6457 GCA_050738135.1 Rhodanobacteraceae bacterium
CAGACCGGATTGGCGATCGCCCTCGCGCTCGGTGTCGGGGTCACCACGGTCGCGCTCGCCGGCCACATCGAAGCCGGCGACCGCATGGAAATGGCCGCGGTGCTGAAGGCTCCCGTCACGCCCACCCGGGCCGTGAAGATCGCCGAAAGCGGCGGCGGGCGCGCCTATGGCTACGGCATGGAAGCCAACCGACACGGACATTGGTACGAGGTTGATGTGCTGCGCGGTGGCGCAAAACTGGATCTGCGCATCGATGCCACCACCGGCAAGGTGCTGGGCAGTTCGGCCGCCAGTGGTGAGGATGCACAAGGCGCGCGCGCGCTCGACGGCAGCCAATTGAACTTCGGCGAAGCCATTGCATTGGCCGAACGGGTGGGCAAGGGTCCGGCGCTGGAAGCCGACTCGGCCGGCCACGGCGTCAAGGCGCACGTGGACGTCGACGTCATCCAGGACCACGGCCGGCGCGTGGCGCACTACCGCGTGTCGATGCACAATGGTCAGATGCGCTCGACTTTGACCGGCAGCGACTCCTGATCCGGTGGTCCGGTTCGCCTGGCGCGGGCGGGACAACCGTTCGCGGCCGGCGTGCAAGGTTCCTGAAAGCTCGAAAAAAGCAGGCACTAAGCGAACGATGTCATAAAAGTGCATCCGATGGCGATCGAAGGACGTCCGGCATGAGGCCCAGTGCTCTCACGCAACGATTCGCCGCTGCTTCAGCTCTGCATCTGCGCCCAGCACCTACACGCGTGGCCTTCGCCGCGAGCGGCCCGTTGAGGCATTGACCACTTGGTCCTTTACGACAACAGCGGCATCTGGGCGCGCCACGACCAGAAGGTCTTGATGGGCGCAACCATCCTGACCGTGGTAGGCGGTTCACCCGCACCGGGCGACCAGGACAAGCTGGGCGACACGTTCCGGCGTCCGCTGGGCTCCATGGCGTCGTCGGCCATCTCGCAAACCGCGAAATGGACCCTCCAGCGCGAGCGCGATGGTCATCATCGGCGCGGCCTTTTTCGTGTTGCGCGCCATCGGCGCGAATCGCGCCATGCTCGGAATCGTTGAGGATGTGCACGACAGGTTTGCCGTGGTCGTGTGGATCTACTGGGGTGGCCATTTGGCTGCGACCGCATCGCACGTTCTGCTACGCCAGCCCGTATGGAAGCACATGCTCAACCTGCGCGCCTGATTTCCATGATCGTGTCAGCGAAACCGGATCTCAGCAAGCATCAGAATCTGCGACACACCTTCACCCGTGACAACCCTCCTCCAATGCATATTCGATCTCCAGCAGTGGAATGAACTGCGGCGACGCATCACTCGCCGGGCAATGCAATCGTTGTTCCATGCCAGCGATGCGCGCTTGATGCCGATGACGTGCCTGTCCGATACGGACGTTCACCACATCCTCATCTGCCGACCCAATCATCGGCTCGGCAATCTGTTGTTGCTTACTCCGTTGCTCACCGAGATCCAGCAACGTTTCCCGGGTGCCGACGTCGACATCGTTTTGGCAGGTGCACACGGACCCGAATTGTTTAAAACGTTTTCGAACGTCAAGCACATTTACTGCCTCTCGCGCCGAATGGTCAGACATCCGATTGCGGTTGTGCGAACGGCGTTGAGGATCCGGAAGGCTCATTACGACTTGGCAATCGATCCTTGCGAGGCATCGCAGTCGGGCCGCCTTTTGGTGGCCGTGGCCGGCGCGAAGTATGCAATCGGCCTGCCGCGAGATCGGACAATGGTCGGCTTGGATGGCACATGCAATTCGATGGCGGATACTCCCCACCACATGGCGCAGTGGCCCGTCTACCTGCTGCGTCGCGCGTTGGTGCGTCGATGGCCGGAATCCGGCAATGATTTCCCCGCTCTGGACATCCGGCTTTCGAGTAGCGAGCGCGCGCGAGCGCGCGCAATCCTCGAACGAATGACCCACGAAGGCATGCCACCAACCCCGTTCGTCATCGGCGTATTCGCGGAAGCTACCGGGGCAAAGGGTTACAGCAAGGAGTGGTGGCAATGCTTTGTCCATATCGTGCACGAGCAACATCCCGACGCTACGCTCGTGGAAATTGCGCCGGCGGATGGCCAGCCGCGATTCGGGAATGAAGTTCCTTTTTTTTCCTCGCCCAGCCCGCGCGAGGTTGCCGCGGTGATTTCCAACATGACGTGTTTCGTGAGCGCCGATTGCGGCGTCATGCATCTGGCCAGCGCCGCTGGAACCCCGACGATTGGGCTGTTCTCGGTCACGGATGCCTCGAAATACGCCCCCTACGCGCATGGCAGCCGGGCGCTCGATACCAACGGGAAAAGTCCGGAAGACGTCGCGCAGGAGGCGAGTATGCTGATAACGACATTCCGCGCTGGCATTCCAGTCGGTCCGTGTGGCCGCTCCTGCGGTGACCGACATGACGACGAAGGCGCAAGATGAACCGTCACCCCGATCCTGCAGGCAGCGACAAGCGCAGATGCGTGGCTCGCCCATGATTCTGGTCACCGGCGGCGCCGGGTTCATCGGCTCGAACATCGTTGCGGCGCTTTGCGGGCGCGGCGCGCCTGTCGCAGTGTGTGATGCCTTGGGCGATGAAGGCAAATGGCGAAACCTCGCCAAAGCCGAGCTGCATGATGCATTTCATCCGGACGAGCTGCCGACGTGGCTGGGACGGCATTCGGACCAGGTGGAAACCATCATCCACATGGGCGCCATTTCTGCTACCAGCGCGACGGATGGCGACCTGTTGCTGCGAACCAACTTTGGGCTGTCGTGGTATCTGTGGCAATGGTGTGCGCAACACGGCAAGCGATTCGTGTATGCATCTTCGGCGGCGACCTACGGTGCCGGCGAGCAAGGTTACGACGACGACGACTCTCCGGAAGCCTTGGCCAGATTGCGGCCCTTGAATCTGTACGGCTGGAGCAAGCACCTGTTCGACCGTCGGGTTGCGCGCACGATGGCCAGTGATGAAGACGTCCCGACACAGTGGGTGGGCCTCAAGTTTTTCAACGTGTACGGCCCGAACGAGTACCACAAGGGAACCATGCAAAGCGTGGTTGCCCGAGCGTACGAGGTGGCGGCTGGTGGAGACGAGGTGGCCTTGTTCAAATCCTATCGCCCCGACGTCGCCGACGGCGAGCAAAAACGCGACTTCGTGTATGTGGGTGACTGCGTCAATGTGATCCTCTGGCTGCTCGACCACCCTTCCGTCAACGGAATTTTCAACGTCGGGACGGGCGCGGCCCGCAGCTTTGTCGACCTGATGCGTGCGCTTTTTGCCGCGCTCGATCGTCCGGCGCGCATCGTCTATCGGGATATGCCGGAAGCGCTGCGCAACCAATACCAGTATTTCACCCAGGCGCGAATGGATCGCCTGCATGAAGCTGGCTTTGTGCAACCCTTCAGATCGGTCGAGGAAGGCGTGCGGCTTTACGTTGAGCGCTACCTGTCGCAACCGGACATCTACCGCTGATGATTCGCATGCGCTCTCCTGTCAGGCACGTGATCTTCGACCGCGACGGCGTCCTTAACGCCGAGCCACGCGATGGAGGTTATGTCACCGACTGGGCGCAATGGAGGTGGCTCCCCGGCGTACTTGAAGGCCTTGCGATGCTCAGTTCGGAGGGGGTATGTATCTCAATCGCCACCAACCAATCCTGTGTCGGCCGCGGCATCCTCTCACGCGATCAACTGGACACCATTCATGCCCGCATGCTCGACGAAGCAGCGCGGACAGGCGGTGTCATCAACCACCTGTTCGTCTGTCGGCACGCACCGGAGAGGGGGTGCGGCTGCCGCAAGCCTGCGCCGGGGTTGCTTCGGAATGCACTGCAAGCAACTGGAATCCCCCGCTACGCAACGATCGCCGTGGGTGATGATCTCCGTGATCTGCAGGCTGCAAAGTCGGCCGGAATTCCTGCGGCGCTGGTGCGAACCGGGAAAGGCGCCCTGACCGAAGCCGCGATCGCCGATATCAATGTGCCCGTTTTTGACGGCATCCGCGAGTTCGCTTCCGCGCTCCTGTCCAATTCGATCGTCCTTGCGACGCCGGAGATCTCGTGAACATCCTGTCAGTATTCGAAGAGCACAACGCCGTGATGCGTGCCGCTGCAGAGCTTTCGCCGCTGCTCGAGGAAGCCACCAACGTGTTGCAGGCATGCCTGGTGTCCGGACACAAGGTGCTTGCGTGCGGCAATGGCGGCAGCGCCGCGGCAGCACAACATTTCGTCGCCGAACTGGTCTGTCGCTTCCGCGACAATCGGCGTGCACTAGCGGCGGTCGCCCTGACCTCGGACACGATGACCTTGACGGCAATCGGCAACGACTTGGGCTACGATCAAGTGTTCGCGCGCCAGGTTGAAGCGATTGCGAGACCCGGTGATGTTCTGGTGGCAATCAGCACCAGCGGAAATTCGGCGAACGTCATTGCGGCAGCGAAAGTCGCGCGATCAGTGCGGTGCAAGATCATTGGGTTGACGGGCGCGGACGGAGGCTTGCTTGCCCCACTGGCGGACATCACGTTGAAGGCGCCATCATCAGTTGTCGCGCGGATCCAAGAGGTTCACGACGTCTGGATCCACGCGATCGCGCAAGCACTGGAAGCCAATGCGGGTGCATGACCAAGCCATGGGCAGGCAGGGCGAAAACCTGGACAGTTCCTTCCTGGCCAGCATTTTCAGCCGGGCGCGCGATCTCACTGTGTGGGTCGTGGGCGACACGATGCTCGACGAATACGCCATCGGTGATGTGGCCCGCATCTCCCCGGAAGCCCCCGTACCCGTGGTACGCGTGCAGCGCCTTGAAGATCGCCTCGGTGGCGCGGCCAACGTAGCCCGCCAGGTCGCGGTGCTGGGAGCCCATGTCAGTCTTGGGGGATGGGTGGGAGAAGACATGGCAGGCAACCGTATCCTCGAGCTGTGCGGGAACTCGCGGATCGATACGCGCGCGGTGCGACAAACCGCATCGCGTGGGACGACCCGAAAGCTGCGCGGGCTCGCCCGAAACCAGCAACTGATTCGGCTTGACTGGGAAGACACCACGCCCTGCCCGGTCGAAGAAACCCGCTGGATCGTCGAACGCCTCCAGCAAGGCCGCGCCCCGAATGTCATCATCCTGAGCGATTACGCAAAGGGCGCGCTGGTCCCGGCGCTCGTCGACGATATCAGGAAAATCGCCGCATCCGCGGGTGCTTGCATCGTAGTCGATCCCAAGCAGCGTGATTTTCGCGCCTATCGAGGGGCGAACATCATCACGCCCAACCTGCACGAACTGGAAATCGCCGCAGGAAAGACATTCGACCCGGAGGACACGTCGTCCATCGCCGCGTGCGCGCAATCGCTCGCTTTGGATGTTGGTGCCGATGCGTTGATCGTTACCCGCGGACAGCATGGCATGCTGGTGGCGCCAGCCCACGGTGCCCCTCACACCATCTCGGCGCGCGGACGTTCACTGTTCGACTCTACGGGCGCGGGCGACACCGTGGTCGCGGTATTGGCCACGACGTTTGCCGCCGGGGCGACCTTTGTCGAAGCCGCAAAGATTGCCAATGCCGCCGCCGGGATCACCGTCGGCAGGATCGGAGCGGTCAGCGTCGAGGCGAACGAGATCATCGAGTTCCTCGGCGGTGAAAGCACCCACAAGGTGATGGATCTCGGCAGGCTCATCACCCAGGTCGAACGTTGGCGAAATGCACGCAAGCGCATCGTTTTCACCAACGGATGCTTCGACCTGCTCCACGCGGGCCACCTGTCGCTTCTGCATCAGGCGGCGCAACATGGGGATGTCCTGATCGTGGCGATCAACGGCGACGTATCCGTGCGAAAGCTCAAGGGGCCCGAGAGGCCGCTCATTGCCGAGCGCGAGCGCGCCGCGATGCTGGCTGCGCTTGCTTGCGTCGATGCCGTTACGGTCTTCAAGGAAGACACGCCCATCGAGGTGCTGCAGGCCATTCGTCCCGACATCCTGGTGAAAGGCCGAGACTATCAAGTCGAACAAGTTGTGGGACGTGAACTGGTGGAATCCGCCGGCGGCAGCATCGTCCTCGTGCCGCTCTTGCCCGGAAAATCCACGACCGTCCTGGTCGATCGAATTGCCAATCGCGGTTCGGTGCACTTGCCGGACCGCTGAAACCGGATGTTGCACTCCCTGATGGAGCAAGACCATGCGCTGCCCTCGGCAGCAACCATGGCGAAACCTTCACGTCTGCAGTCCCACGATGCTTTTCGAGACCCTCGATCATGAAAGCATCCACCGGCTCGAATCAATGAAGGTCCTACGGTGACCAGCCTTCCTGAGACCGGACATCCACCATGGGCAGCTTAGGGTCGGTTTCGACGCCAGTTCGGTTTCCTCAATAGCAGACATTCGGCGGCTATTGCGCGATCGATCCGCTAGTGCTCGGGCAATGGCCGTTGCTGGTCAGCTTGACCGGTGTCGATGGTCATCCGTCACGGCGGAGCTTGG
>JBOHYV010000138.1:0-6298 GCA_050738135.1 Rhodanobacteraceae bacterium
CGCAGCGCGAAGCGAAGATGAAACAATGGCGTGAATCGCACATGCGGAAACAGTCAGCCGGCACACCCGCTGCGTCGTCCGCGTCGGCGCATTGAGCGAGCGCGAAGCCACGGCCGGCACACGAGGACGCCTGACATCCCACGGCGTCCTCGCTACCTCGCTGCTGGCATCATGCGTTGCATTGGCTGCCTGTTCGGGCGGCGTCCCGGACCGATCATCGGCCATACCTCCGAACAGGAACCCGCATCCCGCGGTCGCATCGACCGCGGCAACGCGACCGCACAGCCATGCCATCGCGGGCGACGCCGGGCGCTTTCATGTCGACGTACCTTCCACCTGGACGGTTCGGCACGATTTCCGTTCGAGCTATCTCGCGAACGGCGCATGGAAAACCTTCGCCGCGGCGAATTCGGTTGGTACTCCGGTGCTGGCGTTGGCCGTCCCGGGCTCCAATCGAATCACCGATGCCGAAATCAGGATCGGCATCAGCCGCGCAGCGGGGGAAGTGCACCGTTGCACCACACCGCCGCCCGCTGTGCGCCCCGGCAGCATTTCGACGCAACGCATCAACGGAATCACGTTCGCTTCCTTCGATGCTGGTGACGCGGCGATGAGCCACTACCTCGAGGTACACGGCTATCGAACCGTGCGCGACGGCACCTGTTACGCGATCGACCTTCTGGTGTACGGCAGCAACCCCGACGTTTACTCACCGCCCGCCACGCCGCCGTTCACGCACTCGCAGGCGTTTGCGCAGATGCAAACGGTGCTGCACACCTTCCACTTCAGCCCTTGACGAGCGCCTCGGTCACCTTGCGGTAACGCGCCGCGATCGCATCCTCGTCGCGATGCCTGAAATCGCGGACAAGCCATTCGCCATGCGCGATCACGCCGCGCACCAGCGGCGCATTGCCGGCGAAGACGAAGCTGTCCAGCACGCTGCGTTCGTCACGCGCGGCGAGCAACGGGGAAGCATCATCCAGCACGATGAAGTCATCCTGTGCATCACCGTTCGACAGGCCCGACGCCTGCCGGCCGCCGCGCAGCGCCTCCCGCCACAGCCTTTCACCGACGCTGGCGTCGGGTTTGCGTGCCGCGACATTGCGCTGGCGTGTCGACAGCCGTTGTCCGTATTCCAGCCAGCGCAGTTCTTCGACCGGCGACACCGAAACGTGCGAGTCGGACCCGATGCCGAGCACGCCATTCGCATCGAGGTAGCCGGCCAGCGGAAACAGGCCGTCACCGAGGTTGGCTTCGGTGGTCGGGCACAGCCCCGCGACCGCGCCGGATTTCGCGATCGCGCGCATCTCGCCATCGTCGAGATGCGTCGCGTGCACCAGACACCAGCGCGGATCGACTGCGGCGTGATCGAACAACCACTGCACGGGCCGCGCGTTGCGCACGCCAAGGCAATCCTGCACTTCGCCAATCTGTTCGGCGATGTGGATATGCACCGGACGGTCTTGCGCGAAGGGCGAATCCAGCACCTCGCGCATCGCGGCTTCCGGCACCGCTCGCAACGAATGCAGGGCGACGCCCACGCGCAGCGCGGACGATTCCAGCGCGGTCAGGGACTCCAGCAGGCGCAAATAGGCCCCAACGGCGAGCCCGAAGCGCTGTTGGCGTTCCGACAGCGGCCGCCCGTCGAAACCACCGGTCATGTACAGCACCGGCAGCAGGGTCAGTCCGATACCGGCTTCGCGAGCGGCCTCGATGATGGCCTTCGACATGGCCGCGGGATCGGCATACGGCCTGCCGTCGGGGGCATTGTGCAAGTAGTGGAACTCGCAGACATGGGTGTAACCGGCCTTCAGCATCTCGACGTAGAGTTGCGCCGCGATCGCATGCAGTTCATCCGGCCCGACGCGCAACGCGAACGCATACATCGTCTCGCGCCAGGTCCAGAACGAATCGTCATTGCGGCCCCGCCGTTCCGCCAGCCCGGCCATCGCGCGCTGGAATGCATGCGAATGCAGGTTGGGCATGCCGGGCAACGCGAAGCGCGCATGCGTCCCGGCGCCGCTGCCCACGGTGAGGCCGCGCTGCCAGCCCTCGAGGGTCCATGCGTGCTCGATTTGCAATCCACCCGCCACATGCACTCCCGGACCGACTGTCACGACGGCACTGTTAGGATTCCACCATTGTGACATGCCGGCTGCAGCCGGCAGTCGCCCGCTCGACACTACCGGGTCGCGAACGCTGCCATGACCGAACCTTGGGATCGTCTGCTGCTGGACTGCAACCTGGCCACGCTGGCCGATCCGCAGGGCTATGGCACGATCGCGGATGCCGCGATCGGCTGGCGCGACGGCGCAATCACCTACGCCGGGGCCATGCGGGCCCTGCCGGGCAAGCCGGAAATGCTCGCGGTGGCCTGCGAGTCCGTGCACGGCGCGCTGGTCACGCCCGGCCTGATCGACTGCCACACCCACCTGGTGTTCGCCGGTGACCGTGCCAACGAATTCGAGATGCGGCTTAATGGCGAGAGTTACGAAACGATCGCACGCGCCGGCGGCGGCATCCTGTCCAGCGTGCGTGCGACCCGTGGAGCATCCGAGGAGGCACTGTTCGCACAATCACTGCCGCGTGCGCGTGGTTTGCTCCACGACGGCGTGACGACCATCGAAATCAAGTCGGGCTACGGCCTGGATCTCGAGACCGAACGCAAGATGCTGCGCGTTGCACGACGGATCGGAACCGAACTCGGCATCACCGTTCGCTCCACCCTGCTGGGCTTGCACGCGCTGCCACCGGAATTTTCGGGACGCCGCGCGGGGTTCGTCGCGATGGCCTGCGGGGAATGGCTGCCGCGCCTGGCCCAGGAAAAATTGGTCGATGCCGTGGATGCCTTCTGCGAAGGCATCGCCTTCACGCCCGACGAAGTGCGACGGTTTTTCGAACGCGCACGTGAACTTGGATTGCCGGTCAAGCTGCACGCGGACCAATTATCCGATCTCGGCGGGGCCGCGCTGGTGGCCGGGTTCGCCGGGCTTTCCGCCGACCATCTGGAATGCGCCGACGAGACCGGCGTCGCCGCGATGGCAAACGCGGGCACGGTCGCGGTGTTGCTGCCCGGAAGTTTCTATGCGCTGCGCGAAACGCGGATGCCGCCGGTCGAGGCGCTGCGCGCGCACGGTGTACCGATGGCCATCGCCACCGATCTCAATCCCGGCACTTCACCGCTGCGCTCGTTGCGCCTTGCCATGGGCATGGCGTGTACGCTGTTCCGGTTGACGCCGGAAGAATCCCTGCGCGGCGCCACGGTCCATGCAGCGCGCGCGCTCGGCCTCGGCGACCGCGGCATGCTGATGAGCGGGAAACGCGCCGACGTGGTCGTGTGGAATGCCCGCGAACCTGCCGAGCTCGCCTACTGGATCGGCGGCGCGCTGGCCTCGCGTATATTTGTCGGCGGCATCGAAAAGCCCGCATGACCTTCCCAGGCAAGGGCCCCGGAATCAGGGCCCCTGGATGCGCAGCGGAGTGCCTACTTGGTCTTCCTGGGGGCCGTCTTTTTTGCAGCCGCCCTTTTCACTGGTGCGTGCGTGGCCGGCTTGGCCGTCTTGGCCGGCATCTTGGCAGCCGGCCTCGCAACCGGCTTGGCGACCGTCTTTTTCACCACCGCGTTCGATTTCGGCGAATGCGGGCGCACGTTGCCGTGACTGCCGGCGTAAATCTTGCCCTTGCGCGTCTTCTTGTCACCCTTGCCCATGTCGGTTCCTGATGGTCGTTGTCTGGAATCCGCGCACTAGCGCGCGGCTGCCGGCATGGTATCAGCAAGTCGGCAGCACGCAACGGCGGCTCAGCGCTTCGCGACCTGCGGAAACTGTTCGACGACCAGGACGGGTTTGCCGTCTGCGGCAACCTTGGCCACGATTCGGAACTGGTTGGGGAATGTCGGAAACCCGCGCGTGATACTTACGCACCGTCACCGTGTCCATGGTCGTGCTGGCCACCATCCGGTTCGAGATCAAGGCACTCGCTCGACTCGACCTGCACGGTGACGTGGTTGATCGAGAATCGCTCCCGCAAGGTGCGCCGGATGGCGCGCATCGCCTGCTGCGCATCACCCCCCGCGCCCACGCGCGCGTGCAGGGTCGCCATGCGCGAGCCGGACGCGAGCTCCCACACGTGCAGATGATGGATCCCCGTGATGGACGGATCGGCATCAGCCAGCGCTGTCTGGATGTCTTTCGGGGCCAGGCCTTCCGGCACGCCCTCCAGCAGGATGTGCGAGGAACGCTTCAACAGGACGAAGGCACTGCGCAGGATCAGCAGCGACACCAGCAGTGATAAACCCGGATCGGCCCATTTCCATCCAAGGTATCGCACCAGCAGCGCGGCGAGCACCGTGGCAATCGATCCGAGCAAATCGCCTGCCACGTGCAGCCGCGCACTGGCCGCATTGAGATTGCCGGGGTCGTGTTCGTGCAAGCTGCGCAGCACGACCGCATTCACGATCAGGCCGGCCGCCGCGACGATCAGCATCACCCCAGACTGGATGTGGATGGCATCGAGTGCCAGCAGCCGCCTGATCGCCTCGTACACGATGCCGACGACCAGCAGCACCTGTACCAACGCGTTGACGAACCCGGCCAGCACTTCCATGCGCGCATAACCGAAACTGCGCCGCGCGTCGGACGGCTTCAGCGCGACCACCGCTGCGGCCCATACCAGCGCCAGCGCACCGGCGTCCACCAGCATGTGCGCGGCGTCAGCCAGCAGCGCCAGCGATCCGGACCACCAGCCACCTGCCGCTTCGGCGACCAGCATCGCGCAGGTCAGCGCGAACGCAAACGCCAGCCGGCCGTGGTTGCCGCCGGCGGGATGTTCGTGGGTATGCTCGTGTGGCATGCGCAAGGCTAGGCACAATGCCCGGCGTTACACAATTACCGTATTTTGGCGATCGTCCTTGATCGCCGCGTTGCCGGATGCCTCGACACCCCTCCAGACCTCAAGGCCGCGAACACCAGCATGGCCTTCTGGCCTGACTTTTCACAACAGCCGCTTCGAGCGCAGCCTCACGTCAGGCGCGTGCGGTCGCGTGTGAGTGGGTCGCGTGGTGATGGCGATGCGACAACAGGAGGTTGGTGACGTGCGCGCTGGCAACCAGCAGCCCGCCGCTCACCACACTGACGGTGTGAATGACCACGTGAACGTCGAGATTGATTGCGACACCGAATACGAGCAGCACGATGCCGGGCGCCATCAGGAACAGTGCCTGCCGCTTGCGATGGCGCCGGTAGCCAGTGAGGATGCTGGCGCTGGCCAGCGCGGCCGCACAGGCCACGAAAACGCGTTCGAACGTGTGTCCGGCCAGAAACTCCAGCCCGAGCAGCGGCAGCAATGCCAGCACGAAGGGCAACAGCACGCAGTGCACCGCGCACAGCAATGATGCCGTGGCGCCAATCCGGTCGACCAGCGTCGCAAAAGGGCGTCGCGGCGTAAACGGTGCGGAAACAGGCTGGGCAACTGACATATCCATTTGCGCGTGGCTGTCTCGCGACGAACGCGCAGCGCACGGGCTCGTCGGCTCACTCCGGATCGGCTTCGGTACATTATAACATCACAGGACCTGAACCCGGGCAGACAACATATCCATCATGCAGCCGAGATACGATTGGCAAAATCAGTTACTTGCGAGGTCTTCCTGAGGATGCACCCGAACAGCCTCGATCAGCCCTGATGGCAGGATCTGCACACGCCGTGTACTTCAAGGGTCTGGGCCTTGGCGCGAAATCCGAAACTCCGCGCCTGTTGTTCGATCAGGTGCGCGATGGCGCCCTCGTCGCAGACCTCGGTGGCACTTTCGCATACGTCGCAGATCAGGAATGGCACCTGATGCGCTTCGGCCGGGTGCTGGCAGAACACGAACGCGTTGATCGACTCGAGCTTGTGGATGAAGCTGTTCGCGAGCAGGAAATCCAACGCACGATAGACGGTGGGCGGTGCCGCGCCGGGGTGGCTGCCCCGCAAGGATTCCAGAAGGTCGTAAGCCTTGACCGGCTTGCGCGCCTTCGCGACAAGCACCAGCACTTCGCGCCGCAGCGGCGTCAAGCGCAAGCCGCGTGCATGGCACTCGTGCTCGACCTCGCGCACGATACCTGCCGCGTCGTGGTGGCGATGGTGCGCGATTTTGGGTGCGGTGACCATGCGTGCATTGTACGCCGGCGATGAAGCCACACAGGACACGGATTCAAAGGACCGGAATCGTGATCATGGGGGCGGCTTTGGTCGCCTTGCGGCGCGAACGGCCCGGCGCAGATCGAGGAATACCATCGTCCGCGGATCAGGCGCCACA
>JBOHYV010000139.1:0-6294 GCA_050738135.1 Rhodanobacteraceae bacterium
CAGTCGGATCACGCACGGGCCGACCTGAAGCATTTCAAGGCCAAGGTCGACGCCGGCGCGGATGGCGCGATCACGCAATACTTCTTCAATGCCGACGCGTATTTTCGTTTCGTTGACGATGCGCGCGCCGCCGGGGTCACCATCCCGATCGTGCCAGGGATCATGCCGATCGCCAATTTCTCGCAGCTGCGCCGCTTCTCGGAAATGTGCGGTGCGGAGATCCCGCGCTGGATCGGCAAACGCATGGTTGCCTACGGCGATGACGCCGAAGCGGTACGCGAATTCGGCGCCGACGTGGTGGCGTCGATGTGCCGCCGGCTGCTGGAAGGCGGTGCACCGGGCCTGCACATCTACACCTTGAACCGCGCGCGTGCGACAACGGCCATGTTGCATCGCCTCGACGGCGCCGGGCCGTGATCGTGCGATCATCCCTGGTCGCTGCTTCGCTCGAATTCACGGCAGGCAACCGGAAACTCCGCGAATCCGTATCGGACGGCCGTCCACGGCTCCACTTTTCACGACAGCCGCCACGAGCGGGCTTATGCGCACATGGTCCATCAACTTCCTGTGTCTGATCGCGCTCGCCGCGTGCGCACCGCTCGCGCGGGCGCAGGTCTACCACTGCATCGGCAAACACGGAGAGCCGGTGTTTTCCGGCCAGCCTTGCGGTACGCCCGCACGGCCCCCTGGCCAAAATGCGATTGCGCCGGGAAGAACCTTTGCCGACACATGCGCAGGTTCGCCGCAGGAACTCAGGCAAGCGATCACGCGATCCTTCGCGCTGCACGACGTGAACCGGTTGGCGGGACTGATCCTGTGGCGCGACATGGATCAGGCTTCCGCGCAGGCTACGCTGCGCCTCGCTCGCTGCATGGCTGAAGCAACCGCTGGCCGGTATCGCCATCGCGTACCCGGCGGGGCCACCGTACGCGGATGCCGGGCCCGCGCACGTTGGCACGGATCTCCCGGGCGTAGTGCCACAACCGCCCACCGGGTTCGAAGTCTCGACCGGAGGCCCCGACGGCAGCACACGCGATTTCGGCGTCACCGAAATCGGGGGTTGCTGGTGGCTGGCGTTCTGAACACACCAGCTGATCCATCCCCCGGGCATCCGTACCTGCGCCCGCACGAGGCAGCCGGGAATCACTGCTAAAATATCCCGTCTGCTCCGGCTGCGGTGCCCATCGCCATGATCGTCCTCGACGGGCGCAGCGCCCTGTCGGATTTCCGCCTCGACCGACTCAACCAGCGCATCGCAACCTTGTCGCAAGACACCCGCGTGCGCGGCGCGCGCCAAGTGTATTTCATCGACGCCAAAACCCCGCTGACGCCGGCCCTGCATCGCCGCCTCGCCGAGGTGCTGGATGCAACCGAGGCCCCGCCCGCGGACGCATCGCTGTGGGTGGTGCCGCGGCTCGGCACGCGGTCGCCATGGTCGTCCAAGGCCACCGACATCCTGCATCACGTCGGCATCCACGTGCCGCGGGTCGAACGCGGCACCGCCTTCCTGATCGAAAACCTGCCGGACGCACGCGATCCCCGGTTCGCCACCCTCGCGAACACACTGCACGATTCGATGACGCAATCGGTGCTGCTGACGCTCGCGGATGCACATCGACTTTTTTCCGGCGGCGAACCGGCGGCACTTGCGACCGTTGCACTCGGCGACGATGCGCGCGGTGCATTGCTGCGCGCCAACACGGAACTCGGGCTGGCGCTGGCGCCGGATGAAATCGATTACCTGGCCGACCACTATGCGAAGGTGAGCCGCGACCCGACCGACGCGGAACTGGTGATGTTCGCGCAGGCCAATTCCGAACACTGCCGGCACAAGGTGTTCAACGCCGGATTCACCGTGGATGGCGTACGCCAGAAGGCGAGCCTGTTCGACCTGATCCGCCATACCCACCAGGCATCGCCCGCGCACACACTTTCGGCGTACAGCGACAACGCGGCGGTGATCGAGGGCTCAAGCGGCGCACGTTTCTTCGCCGATGCCGACGGCACTTGGCGCACGCACGTCGAGCCGATCCCCTACGCGATCAAGGTGGAAACCCACAACCACCCCACCGCGATTTCGCCATGGCCGGGCGCGGCCACCGGTTCCGGCGGCGAGATCCGCGACGAAGGGGCGGTTGGCCGCGGCGGCAAGCCCAAGGCTGGCCTGACCGGCTTTTCCGTGTCGCACCTGCGCATCCCAGATCTGCCAAGGCCGTGGGAAGCCGAGCGTCCGCTGCCGCCGCGCGTCGCGGGCGCGTTCGAGATCATGCGCGACGCCCCCCTCGGCGCCGCCGGCTTCAACAATGAATTCGGGCGGCCGTGCCTTGCAGGCTACTTCCGCACGTTTGAACTCGAAACCGGCAAGCCGGGCATGCGCCACGGCTACGACAAGCCGATCATGCTGGCGGGGGGCGTCGCCAACGTGCGCCCGATGCTGGTGCAGAAAAACAAACTCGCACCTGGCGACGCAGTGCTCGTGCTGGGCGGCCCCGCGATGCTGATCGGGCTTGGTGGCGGCGCGGCCTCGTCGATGGCCGCCGGCGCATCCAGCGAGGCGCTGGATTTCGCATCGGTACAGCGGGACAACCCGGAAATGCAGCGCCGCTGCCAGGAAGTCATCGACGCCTGCTGTGCGTTCGGCAACGCGAGCCCGGTCATCGCGATCCACGATGTCGGCGCGGGTGGTCTTTCCAATGCCATTCCCGAGTTGTTGCACGATTCCGGCGTCGGCGGCGTGATCGACCTCGATGCGGTACCGCTGGACGATCCGCAACTCTCGCCCATGCAGATCTGGTGCAACGAGTCGCAGGAGCGTTACGTCCTGGCGGTCAGGCAGGACGACCTCGTGCGCTTCAGCACCATCTGCGAACGCGAGCGTTGCCCGTTTGCGGTGGTTGGAACCGCCACCGTCGAGCAGCGTTTGCTCGTTACGCGTGCGGCATCGCATGACCGCCCCCGCCCCACCCCTCCCCCGCTTGCGGGGGAGGGAGACGAGCGCGCAGCGCGAGCGGGAGGGGACGTTCCCGAGTCCCGAGTCCCGAGTCCCGAGTCCCGCACCATGATCATCGACATGGAACTCGCGACGCTGCTCGGCAAGCCCCCCCGCATGCAGCGCGATGCGATCCGCATCCAGCCGCAGCTCGACATTGTCCCGGACCTCACCGGCATCGGCCTCGATGATGCGGTCCAGCGCGTGCTGCGCATGCCCGCGGTCGCGGGCAAGGCATTCCTTGTCCACATCGGCGACCGCAGCGTGGGAGGGCTGTGTTCACGCGATCAGTTGGTGGGCCCGTGGCAGGTGCCGGTCGCCGATTGCGCGGTGACGCTGGTTGACTTCGAGGGTTATGCCGGCGAAGCCATGGCGATGGGCGAACGCGCGCCCATCGCGGTGCTGGATGGCGCGGCTTCGGCACGGATGGCTTTGGGTGAGGCCCTCACCAATCTCGTCGCCGCGCCGGTCGGAAAGCTGGAAGAAGTCCGCCTGTCCGGCAACTGGATGGCTGCGATCGACCATGCGGGCGAAGACGCCGCGCTGTTCGACGCGGTGCAGACGGTATCGATGCAGCTGTGCCCCGCACTCGGCATCTCGATTCCGGTCGGCAAGGATTCGCTGTCGATGCGCACCCTTTGGCGCGACGGCGAACGTGAACAACGCACCCTCGCGCCTGTTTCCCTGATTGTCAGCGCGTTCGCGCGCATCGGCGACGTACGCGGTGCCCTGACGCCACAGATCAGGATGGATGCCGGCGATTCCGAACTCTGGCTCATCGACCTCGGCGCCGGACGCGATCGCCTCGGCGGCTCGGTATTGACCCAGGCCTACGAACGCGGCGGCGGCATGCCGCCCGATTTCGAGAATCCCGAACGCCTGCGCGGCCTGTTCGACACGATCCGTGATGCCCGGGCGAAGAATCTGTTGCTTGCCTGTCACGACCGCTCCGACGGTGGCGTGATCGTGACGCTGCTGGAAATGGCATTCGCGGGCCACTGCGGACTCGAAATTTTCCTCGACGGCTGGGCCGACAGCGCTTTGCGCGCGCTGTTCAATGAGGAACTCGGCGCGGTCGTGCAGGTGCGCGTCGAAGACCACGATGCATTCGCCGCAGTCGCCGAAGCCAGTGGACTAGCCGGGATGACACGCGTGATCGCACGCCCCAAGGTCAAGCTCGGCATCAAGCTGTACAGCGGTGACGAGACCGTCGCCAAGTGGAACTGGCGCAAGCTGATCGATGCGTGGCACGAAACCAGCCACGCGATGCAACGCCTGCGCGACAACCCGGCCAGCGCCGACGCCGAACGCGAATGGCGCAGCGACGATGCCGATCCCGGCCTCAACGCGAAGCTGACGTTCGATCCGGCCGACGACGTTGCCGCGCCGTACATCGTGAAAGGCTCGCGTCCGCGTGTCGCGGTGCTGCGCGAACAGGGCGTCAACGGCCAAGTGGAAATGGCCGCCGCATTCACCCGCGCCGGCTTCGACGCCATCGACGTGCACATGAGTGACCTTGTCGCGGGTCGCCACGAGCTGGCCGATTTCGCCGGCTTCGCCGCATGCGGCGGGTTTTCCTACGGCGACGTGCTGGGCGCGGGACGCGGCTGGGCTGCCTCGATCCTCTACCACGATGAGCTGCGCGACGCGTTTGCGAACTTTTTTGCCGATGAATCGAAGTTCGCGGTCGGCATGTGCAACGGCTGCCAGATGCTGGCGCACCTCAAATCCATCATTCCGGGCGCGGAGCATTGGCCCACGTTCGCGCGCAACGCCTCGGAACAATACGAAGCGCGCCTGGTGACGCTGGAAGTGCTGGACGCGGGGTCCATCCTGTTTCGCGGCATGGCTGGCTCGCGCATCCCGGTCGTCACCGCACACGGCGAAGGCCGCGCGGTGTTCGCAGAAGGCGACAAATCGGGCAAGGCCACGGCTTGCGTGCGTTTCGTGGACAATCGCGGCAGGCCCACCGAAGCATTCCCGTACAACCCCAACGGTTCGCCCGACGGGGTGGCCGGCTTCACTGCCGCGTCCGGACGCGTCACCATGCTGATGCCGCACCCGGAACGCGTGTTCCGCAGCGTGCAAATGAGCTGGCACCCGCGCGAATGGGGCGAGGATTCGCCGTGGATGCGGATATTCCGCAACGCGAGGGTATTCGTCGGCTGAAGCGGCGCCCTTATGCGGCCGCAGGCGCATCCGCCTGGACTTCCGGCGCAGCCAATTTGAACGCCTCGATGCCGCGACACACCGCGTCGATCGCATTGATGACCGGATAGCGCGCCAACGAAACCCCGAACCGGCGCGCGTTGTACACCTGCGGGACGAGGCAACAGTCGGCCAGCGTGGGTACGTCACCCTCGCAGAACACGCTCTTGCGGCCGCCGGCTCCCAGCACCGTCTCGATCGCGTCGAAACCCGTCTCGATCCAATGCCGCGACCATGCGAGCTTCTGCGCATCGCTCGCGCCGAGTTCGCGTTGCAGGTACTGCAGCACCCGCAGGTTGCCGATCGGATGGATGTCACATGCGACTGCCTGCGCAAGCGCGCGCACCCGGGCGCAGGCCAACGCGCCACACGGCAACAGCCGTGGCGTATCGGGATAGGCGTCCTCCAGATACTCGATGATGGCGAGCGATTCGCGAATCACGTTGTCGCCGTCCACCAGCGTCGGCACCAGTTGCTGCGGATTGAGCGTCCGGTATTCCCGCGTGTGCTGCTCGCCGCCCTCGCGCACCAGGTGCACCGGCGTGATCGCGTAATCCAGACCCTTCAGGTTCAATGCAATGCGTACACGGTACGCGGCGCTGGAACGCCAGTAGCTGTACAGGGTTCTTGTCTCCGGCATGCCATCCACCCGAATCGAAAGCCCGAGGGTAACGCAATTGCACGGAGCCAGCGCGGCGCCGACAATGCGGGATTGCACTGATCATCCGGAGCCCGACATGTCTTTCCTGCGCATGCACGACCTCGACCTTTCAGGCAAGCGCGTGCTGATCCGCGACGACCTGAATGTACCGATCCAGGACGGCAAGATCACTTCGACCCAGCGCCTCGACGCCGCGTTGCCCGCCATCCGCGACGCCCGCGATGCCGGAGCGGCAGTACTCGTGATGTCGCACCTGGGCCGACCGAAGGAAGGCGTGTTCGACGAGGCGCAATCGCTCAAGCCCGTCGCTGCGTGGCTCTCGGAAAAACTGGGCGCCGCGGTGCGGCTGGAACGCGACTATCTCGGCGGCGTTGCCGTGAAGCGCGGCGAAGTGGCATTATTGGAAAACTGCCGGATGAACGTCGGCGAGAAAGCC
>JBOHYV010000140.1:0-6289 GCA_050738135.1 Rhodanobacteraceae bacterium
GCCGGATGGCGATTACGTCACCTTCGTGCTGCGTACCGCACCGGCCAATCGCGGTCGGGTATTGAGCCAGGCCGTGGTGTTGCTGAGCCACCGCGATCCGCTGCGGATCTTCGACCACCCCGAGACCTTCACGCAAGCGCGTGCGCAGTATTTCCGTCGCGACAGTTCCATGATCGGCCTGCTGCTCGCTGCGGGCCTCGGCCTGCTGATCGTGACCGCGGCGGGCATCGCGGGACTGGCCAGTTTCTGGGTGCAGCAGCGCACCCGCAGCATCGGCATCCGCCGCGCGGTCGGCGCCACCCGCGCCGACATCCTGCGTTACTTCCACGCCGAGAATTTCCTGATCGTGACGGGCGGCGTGCTGCTGGGCTGCGTGCTGGCGTACGGCCTGAACCTGCTGATGATGCATTACTACGCCCTGCACGTGTTGCCGCCCGGCTACCTCGCGGCCGGCGCACTCGCGTTGTGGCTGATCGGGCAGATCGCGGTGCTGGGCCCCGCGTTGCGTGCCGCGGCGGTACCGCCGGCGGTCGCGACTCGCTCCATTTAGCGTTCCTGAAGATTGCCGCGTGGCCCGGCGTCACCACCGGGCTTTCGTGCGCCTCGGTCTGCGTGGGAACGGCACCTGACCCGTGTCCGCGCTGTCCGCGGACTGTCCGCGGACACCCATCCTGTTCGCGATCTCTCCGTAACTGATTGTTCGAGCGGACGATGTCGCGGCTTTTCCCGTGGCATGGCGAATGCAATCAGGGTGAACGTGGCGTGCATCCAGTGTGCCGCCGGTGGTAGCGACGAGGAGCGTGTGATCGACACCCCCTTCGAAACGAAGGGGGTCGGCGCGGAGCGCCGGGGGGATGTCTTCGGTCGGTACGACAAGCCATCCCCCCTCGCTCCCCCTTCCCGCGGAAGGGGGAAGAAAACCACCCCCTTCGCAAGCGAAGGGTGAGATCCGGGCCCCTGCCTTCGGGAAAAGGGAAAACGTGAAGTGGAGTGACTCGATCATGCTCGGCTATTACCTCGATCTTGCGTTGCGCAGCCTGAAACGCAATCCGATCCTCACCGCGTTGATGGTGCTGGCGATTGCGCTGGGCATTGGCGCGTCGATCACGATGTTGACGGTGTTGCACAACCTGTCCGGCAATCCGCTGCCGCAGAAGAGCGCCGCGCTGTTCCATCCGCAGGTGGATCCGCGTCCGGTGAACCTGCCGGGAGCGGATCCGGAACCCCCGGACGATTTGACTTACATCGACGCGCGCAATCTTTACGGCATGTCCGGCAAGTATCCACGGGTGCTGATGAGCGCCAACTGGTTGCCGACCGGCACCACGCAGGCGGGTAGCGTGCAGACCATGATCACCGACCGCGCCACTACCAGCGATTTCTTTTCCATGTTCGACGTGCCGTTCATCTACGGTAGCGGCTGGTCGAGCGCGGACGACAAGAATCACGCGAACGTGGTGGTGCTCTCGCGTGCCCTGAACGACAAGCTGTTCGGCGGCGCCGACAGCGTCGGCAAGGAATTGATCATCGCAACAAAAATCTTTCGTGTCGTCGGCGTGATCGGCGACTGGAATCCGCAGCCGCATTTCTACGATCTCGACGATGGCGCCTACGGCCAGGCGCGGCAGATGTACCTGCCGTTTTTCACCTGGCTGGACCTGCCGCAGGACTATGGCTACGGCCCGATGCGTTGCTGGGGCAACAACCCCAGTGCGGGCTTGCACGATCCCAAGGCTCCGCAATGCACCTGGGCGCAGTTCTGGGTGCAGCTCGATTCACAGGCCGAGGTGGCCAATTACCGTTCCATGCTGCGGCAGTACAGCAGCGAGCAGCACAAGCTGGGTCGTTTCCAGCGCACACCCAACGTGCGTTTGCGCGGCCTGCTGGCCTGGCTCGATTACAAGCACGTGGTTCCGGTGATGGTACGGATGCAGACCTGGATCGCCTTCGGCGTGTTCCTGATCTGCATGCTCAACACGGTCGGCCTGATGGTGGCCAAGTTCATGCGCAAATCCGGCGAGATCGGCGTGCGGCGGGCGCTGGGTGCATCGCGTCGCAACGTGTTCGCGCAGTGTCTGGTCGAGGCCGGCGCGATCGGTCTGGCCGGCGGGCTGTGCGGATTGCCGCTAGCGTGGCTGGGCTTGTGGATCGTGCGCCAGCAGCCGGTCAGTTTTGCAGCTTCCACACATCTCGATCTTTCGATGCTGGTCGCGGCCCTGCTGCTGGCCGTGCTGGCGGCGGTGTTCGCCGGCGTGTGGCCGGCTTGGCGCGCGTCATGCGTGGCCCCAGGACTACAGGTAAAAGCGCTATGAAGACTTTGCTGCAGGTACGCCCCATCTTGGCTGCGCTGAAAAGCCACAAGGCGGCGGTCACGTTGCTGGTACTGGAAATCGCGCTGACCATGGCCGTACTAGGCAACCTGATCTTCGTCGTGTCCAGCGGCATCACGCGTTCGCATGTGCAGACTGGGGTGGCCGAGAACCAGATTGGGGTGATCCAGAGCATCGGCGTGATCGGCGCCAAGCGTACTGTGACGACCGGCGAAGACCTGGCCGCCTTGCGCGCGGCGCCGGGCGTGCAGGATGCGGCTTTCGGTTTCCCACCCTTGGTATTTGCGCCGCGTGTGCCCGTGTTTTCAGGGTCGGCGCGTCAGCAGCGTGTCGCACGTACCTATCAGTTTCTCGGCAGCCAAGGATTCAGTCAGACCATGCGCCTTGATGTCGTGCGGGGCCACGATTTCAGCGACAGTGACCTGCCGTCCTTCAAATCCGTGTTTGTTGCAAAAAATGGGAAAGATATGGTGCTGCCAGCTCTCATCACCCGCGCCTTGGCCCGAAAACTCTTTGGAGACGCGGACCCGCTGGGGCGCATGCTGTACGCAGGCAACCGAACTTTCCGGGTGATCGGCGTGCTGGGTCATTTGCGTGGCGAGATTACCGGCCGGGCCAGCGACGATTATTCGATCGTGACCGAACTCGATGTGGAGACAGCACAGCTCGGAGGCTATTTCGTGATTCGTGCCAGGCCCGCGCAGCTGCACCAAACGCTGCGTGCGGCAGCGACGGCATTTGGCAAGCTGGATCACGGTCACGTGCAGGCAAAGGTGTTCACATTCGAGGATTACCGTGCCAGATATTTCCGTGGCGACCTGGCCACGGGGAAAATGTTGCTGGGCATCCTGCTGATCCTGATCACCGTCACCACGCTCGGGGTAACCGGTCTAGCCAGCTTCTGGGTCCAGCAGCGGCGCCGCTCGATCGGGATGCGGCGCGCGCTGGGCGCCACCCGCCGCGACATCCTGCATTACTTCCAGATCGAGAATTTCCTGATCGTCACCGGCGGCGTGCTGCTAGGTGCGGTCTGCACCTACGCGCTCAGCCTGTTGCTGATGCGGCATTTCGAACTGCCGCGCCTGCCGCTGTACTACCTGCCGGCCAGCGCGATCGTGTTGTGGATCCTGGGTCAGCTCGCGGTGCTGGGTCCGGCGCTGCGCGCCGCGGCGGTGCCGCCGGTGGTGGCGACGAGGAGCGTGTGATCGATCCCCCTTCGAAACGAAGGGGGTCGGCGCGGAGCGCCGGGGGGATGGCACTGCGCAAGATTGAAAAGCCATGCCCCTCCCGCGCTGCGCGCGCGTTCGCTTCGCCCTTCCTGCGGAAGGGGGAAGAAAACCATCCCTTCGCAAGCGAAAGGGAAAGACGTTTAGTGGAGTGACCCCATCATGTTCGGTTATTACCTCGATCTCGCAATGCGCAGCTTCAAGCGCAACAAAGTGCTCACGGCGCTGATGGTGCTGGCGCTGGGCCTCGGCATCGGCGCCTCGATCACGACGTTGACGGTGCTGAAACTGTTGTCCGGCGATCCGTTGCCGCAGAAGAGCGCGCGGGTGTTCACGCCGGAAGTTGACCCGCTCCCCGCGCAAGGCTACATCCCTGACGCCGTGCAGCCGCCGTATGGCAACCTGATTCCGTATGTCGACGCCATGAACCTGCTGCACGCGCACAAGGCGAAGCGACAGGCCGTGATGACGCTGAGCCCGGCAAAAATTGCACCGCCGCAACCCGGCCAGCGACCGTTTTTCAGCAACGCGATCATGACGACCGCGGACTTTTTCAGCATGTTCGACGCCCCATTCCAGTACGGCAGCGGGTGGAACGCGCAGGACGGCAGGAACCGCGCACGTGTTGCGGTGATCGCGGATTTTCTCGATGACAAGCTGTTCGATGGCAAAAACAGTGTCGGGAAAACCATTCGCGTCAACGACCACGACTATCGCATCGTCGGTGTGCTGAAACCCTGGGCGCCGCAGCCCGATTTCTACTCGGTAGGCTTGGGCGGGCGCAGCTATGGCAACGGTGATGCGGTATTCCTGCCGCTGCAATCCGCACGTGCCGACGGGATGGAACCGCAGAACATATTGTGCTGGTCCGCTGCCGCCGACACCGGGCATCTGGAAACCCAACCGTGCGCATGGGTCAGCCTGTGGGTGGAGTTGGCCCATGCATCGGATGCCAGGACGTACAAAACATTTCTTGCCAATTACGTGCAGCAGCAGATTGCGCTGGGACGTTTCAATCGTCCCGCGGTGTGGCTGCCCGACGTGATGGCGTTCCTGGCACTGCAACACGTCGTGCCCAACGATGCACGCCTGCAAGCGTACCTCGCGTTCGGCTTTCTGCTGATCTGCGTCGTCGGCACGGTGGGATTGCTGCTGGCGAAGTGTCTGGGTCGCTCACGCGAGATCGGGGTGCGGCGCGCACTCGGCGCGTCCCGGGCCGCGATTTTCGCGCAGTTCATGGTCGAGTCCGGCATGGTCGGCCTCGCTGGCGGCGTGCTGGGTCTTGCATTTGCAGAGTTCGGGCTGTGGGAAATACGGCATGAGCCCACGCAATACGCCCATCTCGCTCATCTCGATCCATCGATGTTCGTGGCCACCTTCGTGGTCGCACTGGTCGCGAGCCTGATCGCCGGCCTGCTGCCGGCCTGGCGCGCCTGCGTGGTCGCTCCGGCGCCGCAATTGAAGAGTGTTTGAGAGAGGCCCGGCGCGAAGCGCCGTGCTGTCGGCCACGACTTGCGAACGTTTTTGAAAGAGAGAAAACACCATGGACATCCAACCCATCCTCGCCGCGCTCCGCAAGCACAAGATCCCGGCCGCCTTGATCGTGCTGGAAATCGCATTGGGTTGCGCGGTGCTGTGCAACGCGGTGTTCATGATCGGCGATCGCCTCGGCGAGATGCGCCTGCCGAACGCGATCGACCAGAGCGGCATCGTCGACATCAACGTGCAGGGTACTGATCCCAAACTCGCCAATGCTGACATCCCGCGCAACGTCGCTACGCTGCGGGAAATTCCCGGCGTCACCGCGGCGGCGGCCGTCAACATGGTGCCGTTGCTCCGCGGCAACATGTGGGTGGATGGTGCTGTCCCGTCGCTTGACGCTTTGGCGCACCCGGGCAATCCCCTCGCGGGAATCTACGTTTTCACCCGTGGCGGTCCGGAAGCGCTGGGTCTGCGGTTACTTAAAGGACGGTTCTTCAACGGCGATGAATACGCCGACAGCAAGCTCCAAAGCTACATCCCCAGCGGACATGCGGTGGTTCTGACCCGGAGCCTCGCTGCCCGTTTGTGGCCAGGAAAGAACGCGCTTGGAAAGCAACTATGGATGAGCAAGACCAACGCGTACACCGTGGTCGGCGTGGTCGCGAACGTGCTGCTGCCCCAACAAATAGGCAGCGACCCCCGCGGCTTCAGTTACGCCGCATTTTTCCCGGTGAGCCCGGCGGATGGGCTGTATGACTATATCGTACGCACCACGCCGCGGGATCGCGGGCGCGTGATTGGCGAAGCGGTGCAGAAACTCGAAACGCTAGCGCCCAATGCGGTGATCAAAGGGCAAACCTTCACCGCAATCCGCGACAAGTATTTCGCCGGCACCCGCAGCATGGTGTGGATGCTGGTGCAGGTTTGCATCGTGATGCTGCTGGTGACCGCGTTCAGCATCGTGGGGCTCACCAGTTTCTGGGTGGGCCAGCGGCGCCGGCAGATCGGCATCCGCCGCGCGCTGGGTGCGACGCGCGCGCGCATCATGCAGTACTTCCAGACCGAGAATTTCCTTTTGAGCACCTTGGGCGTTGTGCTGGGCGTGATCCTGGCGTACGGAGCCAACCTGTACCTGATGGCGCACTACCAGCTCGACCGGATGCCCTGGTACTACCTGCCGGCCAGCGCGATCGTGTTGTGGATCCTGGGTCAGCTCGCGGTGCTGGGTCCGGCGCTGCCCGCCTCGGAGAT
>JBOHYV010000141.1:0-6261 GCA_050738135.1 Rhodanobacteraceae bacterium
GCGCCGTGAGGCGTGATCAAGTTCGGGCGGCTTCTGCATCGCCCCACCTCGGGATTGCTCCACTACACCCGAAAACATTGCGACCCGATGTTTTCCGCCGCCTTGGTCCGAGCGGGCCTGCCCGCATACTTCCACGCACATCGCATTGTTTCGAGGTTCCATGATGGACTTGCGCAACCATCGCCGCCTGCAGGCGGTGCTTATCGTGGCGATATTCCTGTCGCCCGTGCTGGTGGTACTGGGATTGATGCTGACGGGTTGGGTTCCGCACAGCCACAGCTATGGCGAACGGATCCAGCCCGAGCGTGATCTTGCGTCGGTGCCGGTGCAACGCGCGGACGGCAAATCGTTCGCGTTCCGCGACCACGACGCGAAGTGGACGCTGGTGGCGCTGCCGGGGCCCGATTGCGCCGAACGTTGCCTGCGCCAGCTCGATCTGGTGCACCGCGCCCGGATCAGCCTCGGGCGGCATGCCGACAAGTTGCGCCTGCTGTACCTCGGTACGACGCCCGCGGCTTTCGGCACGGACTCGCCCCGCGCCGCAGCCCGGGCGTTCGCCGCCGCGTGGACGCTTGCGACCACGAGTTCGCACGCGCTGGATGACCTGCGTGCGCGCGCGCGCGACTCGGTGAGCGTCGTGCTGGTGACGCCGGACGGCGAGGCGCTGACACGTTACACGGCCAACTTCGACGCAGATGGTTTGCGTCAGGATCTCAAGAAGGCGGTGCACTGATGCAGACATTTCCGTTGTCGCTGCGCACCCTGGCATGGGTCGCCTGTGCGCTCGCATTCGTGGTGATCGTGTTCGGCGCTTTCGTGCGCCTTTCAAACGCCGGCTTGTCGTGCCCCGACTGGCCGACCTGCTACGGGCGGATCACCTGGCCGGTGGCGCCGGCCGCGGTCGCGAAGGCAGACCAGGCCTTCCCCAATCGCCCGGTGGAATCCCGCAAGACTTGGCGCGAGCAAAGCCATCGTTTTCTCGCCGGCACGCTGGGTCTGCTGGTGCTGGCCGAAGCGCTGGCCGCGACCTGGCTGGGCAAGCGGCGGTTCGGGCTGGTGATCGCGGCGGTGGTGCTGATCGGCGTCGGCATTCCGTTGTACATGGCCGGAGATTATGTGACGTCCAGCGTGGTGGCCGCGATCGGCGAGGCGCTGCTGCTGGGGATCGCGATCTTCTGGCGCCGCGCCGGCTGGCGCCGGATCGCGGTGCTGGCGCTGGCGGTGGTCTGCTTCCAGGCACTGCTGGGGATGTGGACGGTGACGTGGCTGCTGAAACCGATCGTGGTGTCGGGGCATCTGCTGGGCGGCATGGCGACCTTCGCGTTGCTGGCGTGGGTGGCGTGGCGCTTGTCATTTTCCCCTCTCCCTTCGAGGTTGCAGCGGGCTCGGCTGCAGGGGGGGCAGAGTGGTGTTTCGAGAGACAACTCGGTGACCCGAATTCCATCGGCGAAACACCACTCTGACCCCGGTTTTGTGCGGGTTGCGGTGATCGTCGGACTGTTTCTTCTGTCGTGCCAGATTTTCCTGGGCGGCTGGACTTCCACGAACTATGCGGCGCTGGCTTGCGGAATCGGCAAGTCGGCCTTCCCGACCTGCCTCGGCCAATGGTGGCCGTCGATGGACTTTCACCAGGGCTTCATCCTGTGGCGCGGGATCGGCGTGGATTTCCAGGGCGGCATCCTGGATGCCGCCGCGCGTACTGCAATCCAGATGGTCCATCGTTTCGGCGCGGTGGTCGTGTTCATCTACTGCCTTTGGCTTGCGCACCGGGCGGGCCGCGCCGGCCTGCGCTGGTACGGTATCGCGTTGGTGGTGCTGCTGATCGCGCAGGTGCTGATGGGTATCGGCAACGTGACGCTGGGGTTGCCGTTGTGGCTTGCCGACGCCCATACGGGCGGCGCCGCACTGCTGCTGTTCGCGTTGGTGGCATTGTTGGCGCGATCATCCTTGATCGCTGCCTCTTCGAAATCGCGGTTCTCCTGATCGGCACGAGACCATGCAAGTCCAGAACGGCCTTCCCTGGCCTGACTTGTCACAACAGCCGCTTCGCCCGCACCCTTTACAATGTCACAATGAATACCCGTATCGACCGCGCAGGGCGGGCCGCCTCCGCCGCGACGTCGCGGACGCCATTTCCGCTTGCCGGCCAGTACCTCGCCGCCACCAAGCCGCGGATTGTCGCCCTGCTGGTGTTCACCGCCCTGATCGGCATGTTCCTCGCCTCACCCGGAATCCCGCCGTGGCGGGCGCTGGTGTTCGGCACGCTGGGCATCTGGATGGCATCCTCGTCGGCGGCGGCGCTGAACCAGCTGATCGACCAGCGCATCGACCGGGTGATGGCGCGCACCGCGCATCGCCCGTTGGTCACGGGCACGCTGACTACGCGTCAGGTGCTGGGCTTCGCGCTGGTCCTGGGCGTGACGTCGATGCTGATCCTGGCGTTGCTGGTGAACTGGCTGACGGCCCTGCTCACCTTCATCGGCCTGATCGGCTACGCGGTGATCTACACCGCCTTCCTGAAGCGTGCGACGCCGCAGAACATCGTGATCGGCGGACTGGCCGGAGCGATTCCGCCGCTGCTCGGCTGGGCGGCGGTGACCGGCATGCAGACGCCGGACGACTGGGCCTACGGCCTGCTGCTGGTGCTGATCGTGTTCGCGTGGACGCCGCCGCATTTCTGGTCACTCGCGATCTTCCGCCGCGAGGATTACCGGCGTGCCTGCATCCCGATGCTGCCGGTGGTTTACGGAGTCGAATACACCCGCTGGCACGTGCTGTTCTACACCATCCTCCTCGTGCTGGTGAGCCTGTTGCCGTACCTCACCCGCATGTGCGGTTTGCTCTACCTCGGCGGCGCGGTGGTGCTGGATATCGCCTATCTGTACTACGCGATTCGTCTGCTGCGGCCGCCGGACGAGCGCTTCGCGATGAGCGCGTTCGGATATTCCATCGTGTACCTGATTGCCTTGTTCGCGTTCATGCTGCTGGATCACTGGCTGAACGCGCCGACGCTCCACGTCGGCGGTTACGTCCTTGAAAGGATCGGGTAAGCTGGACGACGCGCGCAGGAGCAGGGTGCGTGCCGGCGGGACGCTCGCATGAGTCCGCCGCGGCCGGGGCTCGCATGAGGACGTGACAGCGCGTGGACTGGATTCTGCTCGTCATCGCGATTGTTGCGGCACTGACCTCCATCGTGCTGGCAGGCTGGTCGCTGCGCAGGCAGCGTCGGGCCCTGCAGGAACTCAAGGCCAGCCGCGAGCGCTACCGGCTGCTCGCCGAGTGCGCCAATGACGGCACCTGGGAATTCGACGTGGCGCGGCGTCGACTGGATTTCTCGCGGCGCGTATACCAGCTGCTCGGTTATGCGGACGGATCCCTGAGCACGCCGGAGGAGCTCGAGCGCATCGTCCTGCCCGAGGATTATCCCGAGGCAAGCGCGGCCATGTACGCGCACATGGAAGCGCGCCGCAGCGATGAGCTGCAACGGGTCATGCGCATCCGCAGCCACGACGGCCGGGTGCTGACGATCCTCGCGCGCAGCGTGGTGCAGTACGCCCAGGACGGTACTCCGCTGCGGGTGCTGGGGTCCTACTCCGACATCACCAAGCGCCTGCGCGACGAACGCCAGTTGCAAATCGCGGCCAGCGTGTTCGAAGCCGGCAGCGACGGGATCGTGATCAGCGACGTGCAGGACCGCATCCTGTCCGTCAACCGGGCATTTCTGGGCATGACCGGGTACCGGCAGGACGAAGTGGTAGGTCGTCTGCTGGGCGACCTGCAGATCGACCCGGAACCGACCGGCGCGGGGGAGCAAGCGCTGCGCGATTCGGGGGCCTGGAGCGGCGAGCAGGCATGGCGCCGACACAATGGCGAGGCCAAGGTTCTGGATACCTCGACGGACGCGGTGCGCGATTCGGCGGGCGAGATCGTTTTCCGCATCCATGTTTGCATCGACACCGCCGAGTTGCGCTACGCGCAGGCGCGGATCCGTCACCTTGCCTATTTCGACGCGCTGACCGGCCTGCCCAACCGCACCCATCTGCGCGCCCAATTCGAACAGGCGCTGGCCACCGCGCGCTACGCCGGGCAACCGCTGGCCGTGGTGTTTTTCGATCTCGACAATTTCAAGGAGATCAACGACACCGCCGGCCACAGCGTGGGCGACGATGTGATTTGCGTGGTGGCCCAACGCCTCGGCGGGAGGCTGCGTGAGGAGGACGTGTTGTGTCGTTTCGGCGGCGATGAATTCCTGCTGCTGTTGCCCAACACCGATCCGGCCGCCGCCGAGGCGCTCACCGCGCAGCTGATGGAGGCGTTGTGCAAGCCGGTCAATGTCGAGGGCCGCTTGCTGGACATCGCGGCCAGCGCCGGGTTCAGCATGTTCCCGGACGACGCGCTGGACGCGGAAACCCTGGTGCGCGAAGCCGACACCGCGTTGTTCCGGGCCAAGGAAGAGGGCGGCAACAACGTGCAGCGTTTCCAGGCATGGATGGGCGAGGCAGTGAGCTGGCGGCACGACATGCAGGCCGCGCTGCGCGTCGCGATCGTCCGCTCGCAATTCGTGCTGCGCTACCAGCCCATCGTCGACGTCAGCGCGCGGCGGGTGGCCGGCGCCGAAGCATTGCTGTACTGGAACCGGCCCGGCATGGGCGTGGTGGGCCCTTCAACCTTCATTGCCTTGGCCGAGGAATCGCGTCTGATCGAACCGATCGGGGCATGGGTGGTGAACGAGGCGTGCCGCCAGGTGGCAGTCTGGAAGCGTGCCGGCCTGCCGGCGTTCTACGTCGCGATCAACGTGTCGGGTCTGCAGTTGCGGGTCGCCGGCAAGTTCCGGGAACACCTGGCCGACGCCATGCGCATGCACGGCGTGGTCAATGACGATCTGGTGCTGGAAATCACCGAACGGCATCTGGTGCAGGATGTGAAAGGCGGCCTGCCGGTGCTGGAAGGCCTCACCGCCAGCGGCATCCGGGTTTCGGTCGACGATTTCGGCACCGGTTACTCGAACCTCGAATCGCTGAAGAACCTGACGGTCAACCAGATCAAGATCGATCGCACCTTCGTGCGCAATCTCATGACCGAAGTCGGTGACCGCGCAATCGTGCAATCGATCATTGCATTGGGCCGCGGGCTGGGCCTGCAGGTGGTGGCGGAAGGCGTGGAGAATGTCGAGCAGCGCCAGTTGCTGCATGAATTCGGCTGCGACCTGCAGCAAGGCTATCTCTACACCCGTCCGTTGGCCGTCGACGAGGTGCCGGCGTTCGTCGACGCGGTCACGCGGCGCGAAACCGGCCTGCAGGCTGGCGGTTGAAACCGAATTGTGTTGTGATAACGGGTTGCCGGGCGGCGGTTTCGCGCGGCGAATGCTCGTGAGCGGCAGGTGATGTCTTGAACGTGGTGCTGGATTTTCTGCGCTGGTGGATCCCGTGGGAGCCGTCAGGCGTAGTGGTCGTGGTGTTCGCGGCTGCGGTGTGGTTGTACTGGCGCGGTGCGCGGCGCTCGCCCGTGACCGCGCCGTGGCCTCGGCAACTGTTGTTCTGGGTGGGCATGCTGCTGCTTTACACCTGCCTGCACACGCACCTCGACTACTACGCTGAGCATGAATTCTTCGTCCATCGCATCCAGCACCTCGGTCTGCACCACCTTGGACCGTTCCTGATCGTGCTGGCGTATCCGGGCGTCACGATGCGGCGTGGCTTGCCGCTCCGGTGGCGTACGCGCTGGTTGCGGCCGGCGTTGGCGTGGGCACCGGTACGCAAATGCCTCGACGTGCTGTTGCACCCGTTCATCGCGGCGCTGGTGTTCGTCGGCCTGATCTACCTGTGGCTGTGGCCCGCCGTGCACTTCGACGCGATGCTCGACTGGCGGCTGTACCACGTCATGAACTACAGCATGGCCGCCGATGGCGTGCTGTTCTGGTGGCTGATCCTGGATCACCGCCCGCGTCCGCCGGCGCGATTGTCGCCCGGCGTGCGAGTGTTCGTCGCGCTGGCGGTGATCCTGCCGCAGATCCTGATCGGTGCCTACCTGAGCTTTGCCAAGGCCGATCTGTACCCGATCTACAGCTTGTGCGGGCGCGTGTTCGCCGGCATCCCGCCGTTGATGGACCAGCATCTGGGCGGCTTGATCCTGTGGATCCCGAGTTCGATGATGAGTGTGCTGGCCGCGGTGATCGCGTTCACCTTCTGGCTGCGGCTGGACAGCAAGGGCCGCTTGCCGCGCAATCGCCGCCAGCGTGAATTGATCCGTGCGCGGCAGGCC